>JACDDS010000022.1 GCA_013816805.1 Chitinophagales bacterium
GCGTACTCAATGCAGTCAAAAACAAATTACTGGCGCGCGTTCTTGCTGTGGTTAAACGCGGAGAACCTTATGAAAAAAATTACTCATTAAAATGTTTGGCCGTGTCATAGAAATCAACGGCAAAATGGAAAATCTTGCTCAAGCACGGAAGAGAATTCTTCTAGCTCAAGTGTTTTCATATTGCTTTCTTCTTCAAATCCTTGTTTCTTGCTTGAGACGAATGCTGCGATTAAAAATCCATCATCAACAGAACCTTCTTTGTAAATGACTACCACAAATTTATCATTTGGTTTCCTTTTTCAAATGAATTTTCTCTGCAGCCCGCACGTTATAAACTTTATTTCATTTCAACTAATGATTGAACTGCAGACAACACTCTCGCGAAAAACTCTTTCGTGACTGTTGCAAATTTTCGGCAACAATTTTTTCATCAATTGTGGCAAGCCGATGACACCGAACAAAACTTTGCCTGGGCAACACTACGTCAATATCAGTTGAAGTGATTTCAAGATTTACGCCATCAGATTTGTGTTGACTCGTTATCATTACAATAATGAGGTCGCAGGTATTTGAAACTGAATCATTGCTGATTACTAAGGCCGGCCTCGGTTTAGAATTGGTAAGGTCCGTGAAAGGGAAGGGCACAGAAATAACATCGCCCTGTTGGTATTTCATTCATTACTGCTTCTTGAGGAATTCATTCCATACATCATCTTCCTTATTGTTCCAATCCTTCGCGAAAGAAGTTTCGGCAAGAATTGCATTCAGGCTTTTTTCATTTACATCGTTGTCGTCAAATAATCGGGCATCAACACCTAATTCCTGAGCAAGTTTATACAGCAAATCAATTCTTGAAGTTTTTTCGGTTTGAAGAACGAGCATTTTCATTTTGAAAGATTCTTACGCTAAGTTAATTTGTTTCCGTCATTGATAGAGTAAGTACTGTTGTAGCGTCATGGCTAACAATTGAAATGCATTACTGAAAACGTTTATTAAGTCAGAATGAGACTGATCAAACGTCACCCGATAGCTGCGCCTGAATTTGCCTCAAATTTAGTCTTCGCAGTACAGGCGCCCACCAGGCGGTAAAGACCACAATGCCAATGGTCATTACGCCGCCGAATATAACCGAGGGAATAAGGCCAAGCAGCCTTGCCGCAGTCCCTGATTCAAAGGCACCTATTTCGTTGGAGGAGCCTATAAATATATTGTTCACTGCAGATACCCTTCCCCGCATATGGTCGGGTGTCGTAAGCTGCAGGATGGTAGACCGCACGATCACGCTGATGTTATCAAACGCGCCCGTTAAAAGCAGCAGAAAAAGCGACAGGTAAAAATTGGTGGAGAGCGCAAACAGGATGGTGCAAACGCCAAAGCCGGTAATGCAAAGCATCAGGTTAGTTCCGGCATGCTTCATTGGCGGGCGGTGCGCAGCAAATAATCCTATTATCACTGAGCCGGCAAAGGGTGCCGCACGAAGCGCGCCGAGACCTTCCGGGCCTACTTTCAGAATATCAGCAGCAAACACAGGCAGCATGGCAACTGCGCCACCAAAGAGCACAGCAAAGAGATCGAGTGACAAGGCTCCGAGAACCACCTGGTTGTTGAAAACGAACCTAATGCCTGCGGTAAGCCTCGCATAAAGCGTCTCGCTTGCATCGTAAGGCGGCAATGGCACGGAGGGAATGAGCAGAAAACAGGTAAATGAAAAAATGAGAAAGAGGCACACTGCGCCATACGCTACCGTAATGCCTGCGAAGCCATAGATCAGGCCGCCAATGGCAGGCCCGGCGACCGATGCAAACTGCCAGACATTGGAGTTCCACGTAATGCCGCTTGCGTATTTGTCTTTTGAAATGATCTGTGCAAAAAACGCAGTGATGGCGGGAGTAAGAAACCCCCGGGTAATTCCAATAAGAAAGATAACTGCAAAAATCGGTGCTGTATTAAACCGGCTGAGCAGGCCGTCAGCATTCAATGAAAACAGGAATAAGCTTCCCGAGCACAGCATCAGGAGAAGCATAAAAGAGGTGATCACTTTTTTCCGCGGGATAATATCTGCTACATGACCTGCAAAGAGCGAAGTAATGATAAAGGGAATGGCTTCTGCAAGGCCAATTAAACCTAATGAAAAGGCATCGTGTGTGAAAGAATAAATTTGCCAGCCCACGATAACCGCCTGCATCTGAATTGCAACAGTCATGCACATGCGTGCAAGCAGGTAGAGGCGGAAATTACGGAGCTTAAGGACAGCATAGGGTTGATGGGAATCAATAGCAGCGGCGCCGGACATTCAGGCGGTAAAAGTAATGAGTATCCTTTAAAATTCAGAGCAGATACAGATTGGTAATCAATCGTGCTGTGAAGGATCGGTTTCGTATCGTCATACTGAATTTAATTCAGCATCTTTTTAATTCCTACTCTATCCTAAAATCAATTTAGCTCTGCCGGCAAATGGCTACTGACAATACAGACCCTGCAACAAGTCCAGGGTGACGGCTTGAAAATGAGTTCAGGGTGACGCCTATAAAATCAGGAAACTCAGATGTGCATTTTCCCTTTTTTCTCCAGCAGCTGCTCCTGCGTCTCAACGTGTTCGGGATCGGGTACACAGCAATCCACCGGGCACACTGCCGCACATTGCGGTTCTTCATGAAACCCGACACACTCAGTGCATTTACTCGGGACGATATAATAGATATCTTCGGCAATAGGAGGGAAACGCTGGTTTGCATCCACTGTATTACCATCAATTAAGGTAACCGGTCCTTTAATAGTTGTTCCATCGGCGACTGCCCATTCAGCACCACCCTCATAAATTGCATTGTTCGGGCATTCCGGCTCGCAAGCTCCGCAGTTGATGCATTCTTCCGTTATATGTATAGCCATGTAATTAGTATGTTAATTTGCAACCGTTCAAAAATAGAACAAAAACCAATTTTGCCCGCCTTAATAATAAACTTAACACTTTTTCAAACTAAAAGATCACGGCAGGTCAATATAGAATAAGATTTACCTCGTAAATAGGTGGAAGGTTAAAATGAATTTAGAAAAAAGGATAGATACACTTGACCAATTGCATGATGTCTTATCTCCTGAAAATCCGGAGATAAAAGTTATTACAGAAAAAGCCTATGAGCAAAATCCGTGGTTCACTCCAGGAAATATTTTTATTGCGCTGAAAAACATCCGGGAAAAATTTCTACAAAAAGAAAAATTGGAAAGGTGGCTGGCTTCGTATTCTATTCCGGAAAATATTACAGCGAAAGCGGTTGGCATCATCATGGCCGGGAACCTTCCGCTGGTTGGCTTTCATGATTTTCTCTGCGTCCTGTTGTCCGGCCATCGACCCTTTATAAAATTATCCTCAAAGGACAATGTGCTTTTTGCATTTGTGCTTGAAAAATTATTTCAGATTGATAAAGAGCTTCCGGAATGGATTATCGTTTCTGAAAGGCTGAATGGAATGGATGCAATGATTGCAACCGGGTCCAATAACTCATCACGGTATTTCGAATATTATTTTGGAAAATATCCTCACATCATCCGGAAAAACAGGACGTCAGTGGCCGTACTTACGGGTAAGGAATCTAAAGAAGACCTGGAAAAACTCGGGAATGATATTTTTTCATTCTTTGGATTGGGATGCAGAAATGTTTCAAAGCTGTACGCGCCCGAAAATTACCGGTTTGATTTTTTCTTTGAAGCCATCGAACCGTTCCGGCAGGTTGCCGGTCATACTAAATACTTTAACAACTATGAATATAACCGGACGCTGCTGCTGATGAATAATATTCCACACCTCACCAATGATTTTTTATTATTGCGGGAAGAAAAGCGCCTCATTTCTCCGGTAGCGGAAGTTTTCTATGAACATTACACCGGCAGGAATGATCTCGATGAAAAACTTTCACTTCAAAAAGAAAATATTCAATGCATTATTGGAGAAAACTATGTTCCTTTTGGAGCAGCTCAATCGCCTGAACTATGGGATTATGCAGATAACGTGGATACCATGAAATTCTTAACCTCTCTCGGGGAAAAGCATTCAAAATTAGATTAAGATACGGCTACCGGTTCCAGCGCCAATTCATTTAATTTTTCCACCACAAAATCGACCTCTTCTTTCGTATTGTATTTTGAAAAAGAAAACCGTATAGCTACCCGGTTGGGATCGGAATGGATGGCTTCCAGAACATGAGAATTTTTGTTGCTGCCGGAAGAGCAGGCGCTGCCACTGGAGGCACAAATTCCTGCCATATCTAAATTAAAAAGTAACATTTGTGATTTAGGGTTCATGGGAAAAGAAACATTAAGCACCGTGTATAGACATCGGCCGTGAACATCACCGTTAAAGGATACATCAGGAATATTTGCTTTTAGCTTTTCCACCATATAATCACGCAGCCCGGAAATGTATTGTTTCGTGGTGTATAAATTTTCATATCCCAGTTCGAGCGCTTTTGCAAGGCCGACTATGCCATATACATTTTCTGTTCCCGCCCGCATGTTGCGCTCCTGGGCGCCTCCGAAAATCATGGGGGGAATCTTCACAGAATGGTGAATGTAAATAAAGCCTGATCCTTTAGGTCCATGGAATTTATGTGCTGCGCCGGAAATGAAATGCACATTGGTTTTCTTCAGGTCAAATGGAAAATGTGCCACTGTTTGCACCGTATCGCAATGAAAAATAGCCCCGTATCTTTTGCATATTTCTCCTACGTGGTCCATATCCATCATCGTCCCGATCTCGTTATTTGCATGCATTAATGTTACCAGGGTCTTTTCATTGATGCCCTGTAACAATTCTTCCAGATGCTGCAGATCCAATCTTCCCTTTTCATCTACATGAATATGATGCAGCTTTACCGCGCCTTCCTTTTCCAGAGCCTCTGTTGTATGCATAACGCAGTGGTGCTCGATAGGCGAAGTGATTATGTGCTTGAGGTGATACGCCTGTACCGCACACCGGATCGCCATATTGTTTGATTCGGTTCCTCCTGAAGTGAAGAAAATTTCCGAAGGTGTTGCATTTAAATACTTTGCAACGCTCTTGCGGGCTCTTTCGATAGCAGCACGGGTTTCTCTGCCATAAAAATGTATGGCGGATGGATTTCCAAAATGTGATTCCATATACGGAATCATGGTGTCAATTACCTCACGGTCTACAGGAGTAGTTGCGGCATTATCGAAATAAATGTGTTTGTTTTCCTGGGTCATGGTGCAAAATTACTTTTTTTGCTTATTTCTGGTTTGAAAGTAGATTGCAGCGTAGAGATTACAACAGACCTGTTTATCAGGATTTTTTTATCAAGGATTTAATATCAGTAAGTATCTTTTCGGCCAGCATTTCAGCAGCTGCTTTATTCTGGCTTTCAGTATAGATTCTTATGATAGGTTCCGTATTTGAAAGGCGAAGGTGAACCCAATCAGTTCCAAATTCAATACGTAATCCATCTTCCCTGTTTACCGGCTGACTTTTGTACTTTTCCTCTATTGCTGATAAAATCTTTCCAACATTCACATTAGGGGTAAGCTGTATTTTATTTTTTGAAATAGTATAATCGGGATAGGAAGCACGAAGCAGTGAGCATTTTTTTCCGGCTATAGCAAGGTGCGATAAGAAAAGTGCAATGCCTGCCAATGCATCGCGGCCATAGTGCAGTTGGGGATAAATAATTCCACCGTTTCCTTCCCCACCAATTATTGCATTTACTTCCTTCATCCTGTTTACTACGTTTACCTCGCCCACAGCAGAAGAAAAATAAAGGCCTCCGTTTTTTTCGGTTATATCCTTTAATGCACGCGTGGAAGAAAGGTTCGAAACCGTATTTCCCACTTTATGCCTGAGTACATAATCCGCCACCGCTACCAGGGTGTACTCTTCGCCGAACATGCTGCCATCTTCGCATACGAGTGCAAGGCGGTCTACATCCGGGTCAACAGCAATCCCTAAATCTGCTTCGTATTCTTTTACTGCCGTAGCAAGCTCTGTTAAATTTCCAGGGAGTGGTTCGGGGTTGTGGGCAAATATTCCGGTAGGCTCGCAATTTATTTCAATGATATCTTTTATGCCTAATGCTTTCAATAGCATAGGAACAGCAATCCCTCCGGTGGAATTAACTGCGTCTACTGCCACTTTAAAATGGGCAGATTTTATTTTTTCAGTATTCACCAGTTCAAGGGAGCATATTTTTTCGATGTGCGCTTCCAGTTGTTGATCGGATATCTTGTATGATCCAAGTAGCGTATATTCTGAGAACTGATAGGATGCACTATCCGCTAACTTCAAAATTTCGTTGCCTTCTTCAGCAGATATAAATTCGCCCCGATAATTTAAAAGCTTCAATGCATTCCAGTTTGCAGGGTTATGACTTGCAGTAATAATGATTCCCCCACCTGCGCCTTCCGCAGAAACAGCCATCTCCACAGTGGGCGTGGTTGTTAAACCAAGATCAATCACATGGATACCTACTGATTGGAGTATGCCGCTTACGATCTTTGAAATCATGTCCCCTGAAATACGCGCATCTCTTCCAATCACTACCTTAGGGATTCCCAATTTCTGTTTTACCCACCATCCGAATGCAGCAGTATATTTCAGGATATCCTCAGGAGTCAGGTTATCTCCTGCTTTACCTCCAATAGTTCCCCTTATGCCTGATATGGATGTGATTAAGCTCAAGTAAGTTAAGGAATAATCTGAAATCAATTTAACAAGTACAGATGGCAAAAATAGCCAATTTCATATTCGGTTTTTTGAAGTGATCATCTTCAATTTCAGTATTGAATCAATTACCTTTACGCGGTTCTACGCATATATATGAAGCAAAAAGAGTGGTTTGAAACCTGGTTCGATTCCCCGTATTATCACATTCTTTACCAGCAACATGATCATCAGGAAGCGGAGCGGATGATAGAGACTTTATTCAAATATCTTGAGCTACCGGCATCAGCAAAAATATTGGATGTTGCATGTGGAAGAGGGCGCCATTCCATCTACATGGCGGAAAAAGGATATACAGTAGCAGGTATAGATCTCTCCTGGAAAAATATTCAATATGCTCAAAGATATGAGCAGGACAACCTTTCCTTTTTTGTGCACGATATGCGCAAACCTTTTTATATAAATTACTTTGATGCAGTGCTAAATCTTTTTACCAGCTTTGGCTATTTCAGTTGCGAAAAGGATAACCTGAAAGCGATGCGGTCCATCAGTGACTCTCTGCAAAAGAAGGGCCGGGTAATCATTGACTTTTTTAATGCAAAGACCATTGCAAACAAGCTTCCTTACAGCGGCCAGATTTCACATGATGGAATAATGTTTTATATAGTGAAAGCGATGGAAGACGGGACCATCAGAAAAAAAATTTACTTTCAGGACCTTGGTAAAGAATATGAATTCGAGGAACGTGTACAGGCTTTACAATTAGCAGACTTTGCAAAATATTTTGCAAACAGCGGCTTAGTTGTTAAAGATGTGTTTGGTGATTACCAGTTAAACTCCTTTGATGAAAGCCTTTCCGAACGCCTGATCATTATTGGAGAAAAAATATAACTACTATCAAAAATGCTGGATTCCTTTCTTAGATAAAGTTTAAAAGACATTTAGCTAACCTGCCGCTTGACCCCTCTTACTCAGATTGACCGTGATATTTTTTTTTTCATTAACCAGGATATCCATACTTCTTTTCTGGATACCATCCTGGTTCCGCTTCGGAATCAGAATTTCTGGATCCCTGTTTACGTATTGCTTGCTGCTTATTTTGTATGGCGCTTTAAAAAGAACTGCTGGATCATCTTTGCATTTGCCGGTCTCACATTTTTAATGACTGATCAGATCAGCAGCGACTTTATTAAGCCATGGGTTCACCGGGTAAGGCCTTGCCATGATCCTGTTATGGAAGCGAAGGTTCGTACCCTGGTTGGCTGCGGATCGGGTTTCAGCTTTCCATCGTCACACGCTACCAATCACTTTGGCTTGTCCCTGTTTCTTATAATGGTATTACGAAAACGCATTCGTTGGACTACTCCGGTGTTGATCTTCTGGGCAGCAATTATTTCTTTTGCACAGGTATATGTAGGCCTTCATTATCCTTCGGACGTTTTTGGAGGTATGTTGATCGGAGGATTGATAGGTTTCACAACAGGAAAGATCTGTGAACGGCTGCTTGAAAAGAAAATGAAACCTGTTTCGCAATGAAAACGTGGGAATTACTTCTTTTAACCGGAGCACCGATATCTGGTGGCATTATTGCGTTTTTCTTAAAAACCAAAAACAAAAATGATTACAAGCTGGTGCTTAGCTTCAGTGGTGCCTTTCTTTTCAGCATAACCGTAATCCATCTTTTTCCATTAATTTTTAAGAATGGCGAATCAGCAGGGTTGTATGTTCTGCTTGGGTTTTTTATACAGATTTTTTTAGAGCAATTGACGCATGGAATTGAACATGGGCATTTTCATGAGCATAGTGAAAATAATTCCTATATCCTGGCCGTGCTTACCGGATTAACCCTTCATTCCTTCCTGGATGGAATTCCGCTTGCAAACGCCGGAATGTTGCAGTCAAGCCATACCTCGTTATTATATGGAATATCGCTTCACAAAATTCCGGAGGGATTTGCGCTTACATCTATATTGCTGTTTTCATTTTTGAAAAAGCCTCAAATCCTAATCATCCTTTTCTTATTTTCATTAGCTGCGCCATCCGCAGTGTTGATCGCCGATCATTTTATCAACAGCCGGTTTTTCTTTGTATTGATTGCTATGGCTTCAGGCTCGCTCCTGCATGTTTCCACAACCATTCTTTTCGAATCTGAATCGGGAAGTCATTTCTTCGGATGGAAAAAAATTACGGCCATAATCCTTGGTGTTGGATTGTCATTACTAACAGCTTAAACATACATACAATGAATTACGATTTTATTATACTGAATCCACAGGTAGAACAGTTTGTCGCCCTGATTCAATTAAATCGCCCCAGGGAATTGAATGCCCTTAACCGCCAGCTGATGACGGAGTTAAAAGATGCCTTGCAAACACTGGATGACGATGAGAACATTAGAGCGATCGTAATTACAGGAAATGAAAAAGCTTTTGCGGCAGGTGCAGATATAAAACAGATGGCCGACGCTTCTTCCATAGACATGCTGAACCTGGATCAGTTTAGCACGTGGGATGCAATAAAAAAAATAAAGAAACCATTGATTGCTGCTGTTTCCGGATTTGTCTTAGGGGGCGGTTGCGAATTAGCGATGCATTGTGACCTGATTATTGCTTCGGAAACTGCAAAGTTTGGGCAGCCGGAAATCAAGCTTGGTGTGATGCCCGGAGCCGGAGGCACACAGCGCCTTACACGAGCTGTGGGGAAAGCACTGGCTATGGAGATGGTTTTAACAGGCCGATCGCTTTCCGCAGAAGAGGTAATGGCAGCAGGCTTGATCAATAGGATTGTTCCTGTGGAATTATACCTGTGCGAGGCAATAAAGCTTGCTCAGCAAATTGCTGCAAATTCTCCTGTTGCCTTAAAGCTGGCAAAGGAAGCGGTACTGCAATCCTTTAATAATTCTCTTGATGAAGGGTTATTAATGGAGCGAAAAAATTTTTATCTCTGCTTTTCTTCTGATGATCAAAAAGAAGGAATGAAAGCATTTATGGAAAAGCGACCGCCGGTTTTTTCAGGGAAATAATCGTTATGGCAGGTGGTTTTTAGAACCTTAGGTAACTATTGAAAGAAGTTAAGTAAGGTCTTTTTTCTTCTTGCATTACAGGAAAGTATTTATCTTTGCCATCCTTTTAATTTAAAAATATGTCCAAAGTTTGTCAGATTACAGGAAAAAGATCCATGTCAGGACATAAGGTGTCGCATTCCAACATCAAAACCAACCGACGCTTTATGCCTAATTTACAGAAGAAGCGTTTTTATATCTCTGAGGAGGACAAATGGATTGAATTGAAAGTCTCTACCAGTGCATTGCGCACCATAAATAAAAAAGGCATTTCTGCGGTGTTAAAAGGGATGAGAGAAAAGGGTTAAATGCTTTCCGTATAAATTAAAGACTAAAAGATGGCAAAAAAAGAAAACAGGGTTCAGGTAATTTTAGAATGTACCGAGCATAAAACGAGCGGCCAGCCGGGTACTTCCAGGTATATTACCACTAAGAATAAAAAAAATACTCCGAATCGTATCGAATTGAAAAAATTCAATCCAATCTTAAAGAAATATACCGTTCATAAAGAAATTAAATAAATTATATTATGGCGAAAGACGCTGGTAAGACATCAAAAAATGCAAAAACCCAAAAAGATGCCGCACAATCGGCTGCCTCAAAGGCTTTTGTCCGCGTGATTGTTTCGGAACGCTCCGAAAAAACAGGAGCGTATGTATATAAAGAAAGAATTGTGCACAAGGATAAGGTGAAAGAATTTATTGCCGGTTCAGGTCAATAAGGTCTGCACAGGAAAAATATAAAGCTTCTCTCTGTTGGGGGAAGCTTTTTTCGCTTGTATATATCCACAGGTTATTAGATTGAAATAGTTACAGGTTTTAATATTGGTTCCATAATCACCCTGAATATTCACCATCCTCTACAGTTAATTCATGGCATTTTTTAATTTTTTTTCGAAAGAAAAAAAGGAAGACCTGGACAAAGGCTTGGAAAAAACCAAGGAGAATTTCTTTTCCAAAATTGCAAAAGCCGTTGCAGGAAAATCTACTGTAGATGATGAAGCCCTGGATGAAATTGAAGATGCCCTTATTGCCTCTGATGTTGGCGCTGAAACCACTATAAAAATAATAAAGCGCCTGGAGGATCGGGTAGCCAGGGATAAATATCTGAATACGGCTGACCTTAACAGGATATTAAAAGAAGAGATTGTACAATTGCTTTCCGAAAGCAGCAGTGAAGAACCCGAAGACTTTTTCCTTCCTCCGCGAAATCAGTCTTATGTTATTATGGTGGTGGGTGTAAATGGTGTTGGAAAAACTACAACTATTGGAAAGCTGGCTTATCAATTTAAACAACAGGGTAAAACGGTATTGCTTGGTGCAGCTGATACTTTCAGAGCAGCAGCGGTGGACCAGCTAACGGTCTGGAGTGAGCGCGCCGGCGTTCCTATAGTAAAGCAACCACAGGGCGCAGATCCGGCTGCAGTAGCGTTTGACACTTTGCAATCCGGTGTTTTAAAAAATATGGACGTTATTATTGTCGATACCGCAGGCCGGCTTCATAACAAAATTAACCTGATGAATGAATTGGGTAAAATCAAGCGCGTGATGCAAAAGGTAATGGCGGATGCACCTCATGAAGTGTTGCTGGTGCTTGATGCCTCCACTGGACAAAATGCCATAGAGCAGGCTAAACAGTTTATTGCAGTAACAGACGTAACTGCCATTGCCTTAACCAAGCTCGATGGAACCGCGAAAGGCGGTGTAGTGATCGGTATAGCAGATCAGTTTAAGATCCCGGTTAAGTATCTTGGTGTAGGTGAAAAAATAAATCAGCTTCAAATATTTAATAAGAAAGAATTTGTTGATTCCCTGTTCCAGGGAAAATAATATGCATACGCGATTTTTCCATAAACCAAAAGTCAATGTAATTACGCTCGGCTGTTCCAAGAATATGGTGGACTCAGAAATTTTAATGGGACAGCTAAGAGCAAATGACTATCTGGTAACTCACGAAAAAGAAAAAGGGAAAAGCGAAATTGTAATCATCAATACATGCGGGTTTATAGACAGGGCAAAGGAGGAATCTATAAACACTATTTTGGAATATGCTGATGTAAAACGGAAAAAAGGCATCGATAAGCTTTACGTTACCGGATGTTTAAGTGAGCGATACAGATCTGACCTTCAGAAGGAGATTCCTGAGGTAGATGCCTGGTTTGGGACTATGGAATTGCCTTCGTTATTGCACCATCTGAAAGCCGACTACAAGCACGAACTGATAGGAGAGCGCTATTTGTTAACACCGCAGCACTATGCTTACTTAAAAATTTCGGAAGGATGCAATAGAACCTGTTCCTTTTGTGCCATACCGTTAATGCGGGGCAGGCACATATCAAAGCCGATGGAGGAAATTGTGGCAGAAGCCAAAGGATTACTTCGTAACGGAGTAAAAGAAATTATCCTTATTGCCCAGGAACTTACCTATTATGGATTGGATCTCTATAAAAAACGAAAGCTGGCGGAGCTGCTTAACCAGTTATCTGAAATAAATGATTTGGCCTGGATACGCCTTCATTATGCTTATCCCGGTAAATTTCCCTATGAAATTTTAGAGGTGGTTCGGGAGAAACAAAATATTTGTAATTACCTGGATATTCCGCTGCAGCATATAAGCGACAATATATTGATGAAGATGCGCAGGCAGATCTCAAAAAAAGAAATTTATGATCTTATTAATCTGATCCGGAAGCAGGTGCCAGGCATTGCATTAAGAACCACTTTTTTGGTTGGTTTTCCGGGTGAAACGGATCAGGATTTTGAGGAGCTAAAAAAATTTATAGAAGAAATTAAATTTGACCGCGTTGGCGTTTTTATTTATTCACATGAAGAAGGAACTTCAGGCTTTGAATTAGAAGATGATGTTCCGGAAAAATTAAAACAACAACGTGCATCTGAACTTATGGAATTACAGTCAGCCATATCTTATGGTCTAAACCAGCAGAAGATAGGAAGCACCTATAAGGTTTTAATTGACCGTAAAGAAGGAGACCATTTTTTTGGGCGCACCGAGCATGATTCTCCTGAAGTTGATAATGAAGTGGTAATAGATGCAAAAAATAATTTTTTGCGGATCGGAGATTTTGCTGACATCAAAATCAATCATGCTGAGGAATTCGATCTCTTTGGAGAACCTGTCAGGAGTCAGTCGTCAGCTATCCGCAATCCGTAAATCCATAACCCTGCTCACGGTAAAAGGATCATGTAACATTACGTTACTGGTCGGTTAAGGCTGCTGCACCTCCAACAATTTCTGTTAACTCTGTAGTTATAGCAGCCTGCCTTGCACGGTTGTATTTAATGGAAAGGTCCTTCAGTAGCTCATTGGCATTTTCAGAGGCTTTATCCATGGCTGTCATGCGGGCGCCATGCTCCGAGGCAATTGTATCGAGTATTATTTTATAGAACTGTGTCTTCAAAATTTTTGGTACCAGCTCATTAACAAGTGTCTCCTGCTCCGGTTCAAAAATGAAATTGATCCTGCTGGCATTTTTCCCTGAAGACTTAACAACCGGTAGAAAAGGTTCAACAGTAAAAATTTGTGTAGCAGCGTTTTTAAATTGTGAATAGATGATCTCTATTACATCAAACTCTTTATTGATATATGCGTCCATCATCCATTGAGCCATGTCGGCCGCCCGGTTAAAACCATGCTGCAGCATATCCGTATAATCGGCCTTCAGAGGAAGTGCGGACCTTTTAAAGAGGTCATGGCTTTTTTTTCCGATAGTCGCTATTGTCACCTTGCCCGACTTTTCCTGTACCTGGTAACGCGAAGAAATGGTTTGCTTTGCCAGCTTGATGATATTTGAATTGAATGCTCCTGCGAGACCTCTGTCAGAGGTTACTACTACAACCAGGATATTTTTTATTTCCCGTTGCTGAGCCAGCTCTATATTTACATCAGCCCCGGAGGCAATATTGCTCAGCATCTCATTCAGCTTGTTTGAATAAGGGCGTATCTGAGTGATGCGCTCGGTAGCTTTACGCAATTTAGCAGCGCTCACCATCTTCATTGCTTTCGTGATCTGCTGAGTGCTGGTCACGCTCTTAATACGGTTTCTGACTTCTTTTAACTGCCCGGGCATTTATGCGTTTAATTATATCCTAATGCTTAATTACTTACTCTTATATTTTCCTTCTGCATCTTTTGCAACCTTCCTTATAATTTCTACTGAGGCATCTGTCAGGTTACCTTTTCTCAAATCTTCAAGTACCTCCTTGTGATTAATTTCCAGCACATTCAAAAACTCCTCTTCAAATTCCTTCACTTTATTTACCGGTACATTTTGCAATAAGCCCTGTGTTCCTAGATAAATAATGGCAATCTGTTTTTCAACCGGGAACGGTGAATATTGTTTTTGCTTCAATATCTCAACGTTTCGGGCACCTTTATCCAGCACTGCCTTGGTAGCAGCATCCAGGTCAGATCCAAATTTTGAAAAGGCCTCTAATTCGCGGTATTGTGCCTGATCCAGCTTCAGGGTACCAGCCACCTTTTTCATAGATTTAATCTGGGCATTTCCTCCCACCCTCGAAACTGAAATACCTACATTAATGGCAGGCCTGATGCCGGAATTGAAGAGGTTGGATTCAAGGAATATCTGGCCGTCTGTGATGGAGATAACATTGGTAGGGATGTATGCAGAAACGTCACCCGCCTGTGTTTCAATAATCGGGAGTGCTGTCAGAGAGCCCCCGCCCTTTACTAAATGACGGATTGTTTCAGGCAGATCATTCATATCCTTTGCTATTTCATCGCTCTCAATAATTTTAGCAGCGCGCTCCAATAAACGGGAATGGAGGTAAAATATATCGCCGGGATATGCTTCGCGGCCCGGAGGTCTTCTGAGAAGTAATGAGACCTCACGGTAAGAAACAGCCTGCTTTGAAAGATCATCGTAAACGATCAGGGCAGGCCGGCCGCTGTCTCTGAAGAATTCGCCTATAGCACAACCTGCAAATGGTGCATAGAATTGCTGCGGGGCAGGATCGGAAGCACTGGCAGCTACGATAACAGAATATCTCATGGCACCTGTTTCCTCCAGTGTCTTGGCGACTTGTGCTACGGTAGAGGCTTTTTGTCCCACTGCAACATAAATGCAATAAACGGGCTGCCCTTTTTCAAAAAATTCCTTCTGGTTAATAATAGTATCTATAGCAATTGCTGACTTTCCTGTTTGCCGGTCTCCAATGATTAATTCCCGCTGACCTCTTCCGATCGGAATCATGGCATCAATAGCTTTGACACCCGTTTGTAAAGGCTCCTTTACCGGCTGGCGATAAATTACACCCGGTGCCTTGCGCTCAAGAGGCATTTCAAATAACTGGCCCCCTATAGGTCCTTTTCCGTCAATAGGGTTTCCTAAAGTATTGACTACGCGGCCCAACATTCCTTCGCCCACCTTTATGGAGGCAATCTGCCCTGTTCTTCGCACGGTGTCTCCCTCTTTTATATCTTCCCAGGTTCCCATCAATACCACCCCTACATTATCTTCCTCGAGGTTTAGCACAATAGCTTTTGTGCCATTCTCAAATTCTACCAATTCGCCGGCACGGGCGTTAAAGAGGCCGTAGACACGGGCAATACCATCACCTACCTGCAATACGGTTCCCACTTCTTCAAGTTCAGTTGCTGATTTAAAATTGGATAGCTGTTCTCTTAATATTGCAGATACTTCATCTGGTCTTACTTCTACCATGTTTTTTTCTTTATTGCATTAAATTGATTCACTCAAAAAGTTAATTGTACTTTCTCAGGTATGGGTTTTCAACGAACAAATCATCCATCTTCGAAAGCTGGTGGCGAATGCTTCCATCGATCATCTTATCTTCATATTTGAATATAAAGCCGCCAATAATATTTTCATCCACTTCTGTGTGAACTTCCAGGTTGGAAGATTCGGAACCTGATACAAACAGCTCGCGGAGCCTGTTTAGGGTTTCTGGCTCAAGCGGAATTGCAGTGGTAAAATATACAGGTGTTATCTTATTATACTTGTTATACGCTAAAATAAATTCTTCAATTACAGATGGCAGGTATTGCTCACGTTTTTTCTTAATCAGCAGTTTTAGAAAGGTCTGAAGTATAATATCCAGCTTTCCATCAAACAACTGGCTGAAAATCTTATTCTTGGTTTCTGTATTAACGATAGGGCTTTTCAGCAGTAAGCCAAATTCCTTAACTTCTTTAATTAGTGAGGCTACATACCGGACATCCTTGTTTACATTTTCAAGCTGATCTTTTTCAATGGCAAGGTCAATGAGCGATTTTGCATACCGGCTTGCTAAACGATATTCGGACATCGCAGTTAGTTTTGACGTGAACGATCAAGCATAGAATTGATATACTGTTCCTGGGAAGACTTGTCTTTCAGCTCCCTGCCTAATATCTTTTCAGAAAGCTGAATAACCATATTCCCCACCTGGTTTTTTAAATCGGTGAGCGCTTCCATTTTACGGTTGTCAATTTCATGAAGATTTTCCGCCATAATCCGCGAGGCTTCTTCTTTTGCTTTTTCTCTGGCTTCATTAATAATGCTTTCTTTTATATCTTTTGCTTCCTTCAGCATTTTATTGCGTTCCAGCTTTGCTTCCGCAAGCAATGCCTCATGCTCACTTTTCATAGAAGCCATATCCAGCTTTGTTCGCTCAGCGGTTTTTAAAGCATCATCAATGGTCTTCTCACGATCGTCCAATCCCCGAAGAATAGGCCCCCAGGCATACTTTTTCAGGATAAAAAATACTGACAGAAAAATTATTGCAGTCCAGAAAATTAACCCTATTGACGGAGCAAGAAGTTGCATAGAAGATCAGAGTATAGATAACGCGGTGAAACAAATGGTTAATAGAGAATCAGGATCGGTTATAAATCAGAACCTTGAACGGTGCCTGATTCTAACAAGATACGAAAGTGAGAGACCGGACCTATTTAAGAAATAGAACCAGCACACAAACTACCACACCAAAAAGTGCCACTCCCTCTACAAGGGCCGCCATAATAATCATATTAGAACGAATATCATTGATTGCTTCTGGCTGGCGTGCAATGGCCTGTACCGCATTTGCTCCTACAAGCCCTACTCCAATACCTGCACCTATAGCTGCAAGCCCTGCTCCTATGCCGGCACCCATTTGTGCGTATCCATCAAGAGCTAAAAACAGAATACTTAAAAACTGCATCATAATAATATTTTATTTTGGTTTAAAAATGATTTTTAATGTTGTTCTGCCGGTCCATGTCCATCAGCTACTGCTTCACTGATGAAAACAGCAGAGAGTATGGTGAAAACGTAGGCCTGCAATGCTGCTACTAAAAGTTCCAGGAAATAAATAAAAATAGCAAATGCCACACTGAAAACGGATGCTCCAAGACCCGCAGATATGCCAAATAATGCTGTAAAAATAAAGATGATCATAAGCAGGGAAAGCACCATGAAATGTCCGCCGATCATGTTTGCAAAAAGCCGGATCATCAACGCAATGGGTTTTATGAAAAGACTTAAAAATTCAATAGGTATCAGTATGAATTTGACGAAAGTGGGAACACCCTGCGGGGCAAAGATGTGAGACCAGTATGCTTTTTTTGATCCCAGTAAAATAAGTATAAACGTGAAAGCCGCAAGGGTCATAGTAACAGCAATATTGCCGGTTACATTGGCCGAGCCGGGAAATAAACCCAGCATATTATTGATCCAGATAAAAAAGAAAATAGTAAGCAGGTAAGGAAGATATTTGGCGCTTTTAGCACCAAGCAAAGGTTTTGCAACCTGGTCCCGAATAAAAATAACAATAACCTCAATAGCGGATTGCAGGCCGCGGGGAGCATTGGTAGTACCGTATCGTTTATAATTACGCCCTACCGAGAGCAATACCAGTAAAATCAATAATACTGCTATCAGCTCCTGCATTACATTTTTGGTAATCGAAAAATCGTAAAAAGACCTTCCATCGGTTCGGATAATGTTGTTTTCGCCCTCTAATGTGAAAGCCTTATAAGGAGAATGGTGCAAATTCTTAAAGGAAAAAATGTCCAGTCCGGCGCCCGGTGTATACAGTATAACCGGTAAACAAACGGAAGCATGGATTACATCGCCGTCGGAACCTTTGTAATCAAAAAAGTGCCATTCGTGGCTGTCGCTGATGTGATCAAGGATCACTTCACCCGGATCGAATCCCAGCGGATTTTCACCGGCTATCATTACCTTCTCAGTAGAAGATGCAGGTGCTTCAGCCATGGCTCTAAAAAGAGACATAATTAAAAACACTAAGAGCAACCCCGATTTTTGGACCAATTGAAACATGCTGAAAAAAGAAGGATGATTTAAAAAGGCGGGGCAAAGATAATTCAGGGACTTTGAAAAATGTAACTAATTCAAGAAAATTTGACAATTGTTACTTTCAGCCTACTTTATAAGTATAAAGATGAGTTTCCGGAAAATTAATATATAACCTTATCCATAAATTCTGTTGTTTGAAACATCAGGAATTCCAAATATATTTTTTGCACCTCCATTTATATTATTGTTAGTCTTTCTATATTAGTCAAAAATATCGCTATGAAATATTTCTATAATACGACGAAAGCCATTTGCATTCTTTCTACTACCATAATATTCACGTTACTGTTGAGCAGATCAAATGCGCAGACTCACTTTGTGCCAGGATATGTTCTTTTAAATTCAGGGGATACTTTAAAAGGATTTATCAATGATCAGCAATGGAAAATAAATCCAAAAAAAATTGAGTTTAAAAGATCGCAACAGGAAAAGGTAACCCTCTATTCTCCGCTTACCACTTCCTCTTTCAGGATTACAAATGGTGATTGGTATATTTCCTTCACCGGAATGATCGATAAATCGTCATGGTCAACAGCAAACCTGAGCTATAACGCTGCTCCTGATACGGCAAGGGATACACTTTTCCTTTCAGCAATCGTAGTAGGAAAAGCCAGTCTGCTTTATAGCTATGATAATCTGCAGCGGGATCATTTTTTTATTCAGAAAGACCATATTATAAAGGAACTGTACTACCATAAGTATCTCAACAATGATGGCGATAAAGCTGTTGTGAAGGCAAATCCCGTTTACAAGGGACAAATTATAGCAGCCTTTGCCGACTGTAAAGACATAGGTGCTTCTATTATGAGCATTCCGCTTGATTACAACAAAAAAGATTTAGAGAGAATTTTTCAACGGTATAACAAGTGTAAAAATTCAGGCACGGTATATACAAAACAAAAGGAAAAGTGGAAATTCGAACCTTCCGTAATAGCTGGTATTAACTATTCGTTCCTGTTTTTTAAAGGTATTAACATCTATTATAACGATGCGAAGTTTAATGATAAGCTGGGCTATGCTTTTGGCGCAGGTATTAACAGTGTTATTCCACGCAACCGGGGAAAATGGTCTATCTACACTGAACTTCTGGTTAAAAATTATAAGAGCACTGGCAGTGGTGGCAATCTGGTAGATAATTTAAATATGAATGCGGTCTACGGAAAAATAAACATCATGGGCAGATTGATGTCGCCTGATGGTAAAATTCGACCCATGGCAGAGCTGGGAATCAGCAATGGGTTTGCAATTAAAATGAATACAAATGTATTGCCTGAAACGCGGAAATATGAACAGGGTATAGTTGGAGGTATCGGGGGCAGAATGAATAAGATACAATTAGAAGGAAGGATGGAATTAACAAATGCTATGTCCCCATATTCAGCATTAAAAAGCTCCTTCACTAATTTATATGTTCTTGCCTCCTATGTATTTTAAGGCAGATAATGAAGCCTAAAAGGGCAAATGCTTCATTGATTATAGCATCAATTTTTTGTATTTGCCTTGTTAAAAAGTATATCTACCCCTGACACCACTATAGCAAGCTCTTATAACCAAATGTGCAAAAAAGAATACGTTTAAATCTAAGCCATTCTGCTAATGAGTTAACTTTGAAAAATGAATTATCTCGATGAATTAAATGAGGTACAGCGGCAGGCAGTAGAGGCAACAGAGGGCCCGATAATGATTGTAGCAGGGCCTGGTTCAGGCAAAACTAGGGTTCTTACTTATCGTATTGCTCATTTAATTCAACTTGGTGTAGATCCCTTCCGCATTCTTGCATTAACATTTACAAACAAAGCTGCCGCAGAAATGCGTGCTCGCGTCGGGAAAATTGTGGGAAATGAAGCCCGAAACTTATACATCGGTACTTTTCACTCGGTGTTTGCAAGGATCCTGAGGTACGAAGCTTTGAAGCTCGGGTATCCTTCAAACTTTACTATATATGATACGGATGATTCCAGAAGTCTTATAAAAACCATTATTAAGGAGCAGGCAATAAATGATTCGCTTTATAAGCCATCTATCGTTCATAACAGAATTTCATCAGCCAAGAATTCTTTAATAGGCGCGCAGGAATACAAGAATGATATTAACATCACGGCCGATGATCATGCTTCCGGAAGACCTAAAATTGGAATGCTGTATGAACTGTATGCAAAACGCTGTTTTATGGCAGGAGCTATGGATTTTGACGATCTGCTTTATAAAATGCACTACCTGCTTGCCAACTTTCCGGATGCTTTATACAAGTATCAGAACCGGTTTCGCTATATTATGATTGATGAGTTTCAGGATACCAATTTTGCACAGTATTCTATAGTGAAGAAACTCAGCGATGTGCATCAGAATATCTGTGTCGTTGGGGATGATGCACAGAGCATTTATTCTTTTCGGGGTGCTACCATAGCCAATATCCTGAACTTTGAAAAAGACTACCCGGAATTACAGGTATTTAAGCTGGAACAGAATTATCGGTCTACCAAGCATATCGTAAATGCCGCAAACAGGGTTATTGAAAACAACAAAGCGCAGATCACCAAAGAAATATGGACAGAGAACCATTCAGGCGAAAAGATAAAACTCATACGCTCGGCCAGTGATAATGATGAAGGAAAATTAGTAGTAGATGGGATTTTTGAAGAAAAGATGAGAAACCAGCGCATGAACCGCGACTTTGCTATTCTCTACCGCACTCATTCACAATCACGCGCTTTTGAGGAATCGCTTCGCAGATTGAACATTGCTTATGTAGTATATGGCGGAATATCCTTTTATCAGCGAAAGGAAATAAAGGATTTGCTTGCCTACCTGCGGCTTACCGTTAACCATTTTGATGAAGAATCATTAAAGCGGATTATAAATTATCCTGCCCGGGGAATAGGTCAAACTACTATTGAAAAAAGTTTGCTGGTTGCCAGTGACAAGGGGCTAAGGCTATGGGAAGTGCTGGAGCGGTTTGGTGAATTGCTGTATGGCAACCGTGCCTCAAATGCTATCGAAGACTTTGTATCCAAGATCAAAAGCTTTTCACTGATGTTAAAGACACATAATGCCTTCGATCTTGCCACTCATATTGCAAAATCTTCAGGGCTCCTTCAGGAATTGCATAATGATAAAACCATTGAAGGGTTAAACCGCTATGAAAATATCCAGGAACTGCTGAATGGCATAAAAGAATTCTCAGAAAGAATACCGTTTGAGGGAAAAGATCCGATAGAAGAAGAATGGGTAACGGTAGATGGAGAGATTCTGAATGAAAAAAAGGTCGATAAAAGCCTTGGTACTTATCTGCAGGAAATTACACTGCTGACAGATGCTGATAAAGATACGGATCAGACTGACCGAATAAAGCTAATGACCATACATTCCGCAAAAGGCCTGGAGTTTCCATGCGTATACGTGGTGGGTCTGGAGGAAAACCTTTTCCCTAACCAGATGTCCATGAGCAGCCGGGAAGAGCTGGAAGAAGAAAGGCGGCTATTTTATGTAGCTATAACAAGGGCAGAGCATAAGCTTACACTTTCATTTGCAACTACCAGGTACCGCTTTGGGAACCTGATCTACTCAGAACCAAGCCGGTTTATTGATGAGATAGATCCTGCAGTAATTGATAAGCAGTTTTCGCATCGTGAATTCAATGCATCTTCCCGTGAGGAAAAATTCAGTAAGGTTACTATACCTATTACACGAACTCCAAATTATATCCATAAGACCTCCGCTGATTTTATGGCTGATGATTATATAAAGATCCAGGTTGGTATGGAAGTAGAACACCAGCGGTTTGGCGTGGGTAAAGTTCTGCATCTTGAAGGCATTTCAAAGGATAAGCTGGCTACCATTTTTTTCAAGAACAATATTGGCCAAAAAAAAATTATGCTTAAGTATGCAAAACTTCGCATCGTAAAAAACAATATGATGCAGGAAGGATGAACTAATGATTTCTGCCTTTTTACAAGTAAATTAAATAGTAAGAAGGTTGTAATATAAATATTGCCGGAACCCCTGTATGGTCATAAATTTGCCACTCTAAAGAATTTTTATCCCTGTTTTTTTTTAATGCAGACTCATAATACATAATTAATAAATATGAGTTTACATTGAATCTTTTTTAATTAACAGGTGTTATAAAAAGTCTGAAAGTTTTACTCACCTTTTAAATCCATTCCAGATCATAATCATGAAACAATTTTCCTCCATTTTAACAGGAGTTGTGATAAGCTTGCTTCTTACTGCTTCCGCGTTACGGGCACAAAAAGTAACACACACTACTTTCGTGCTGAATGCGCCCACTATTGTAAACTTTGGCGAATTAGCTCAAAAGGAATCTTTAGATCCCCCCACTACCCAGGTGAATAAGGAAGAGGATGAAGAAAGGCAGCGGGGAATACCCTTAACGCACCCTGTTCCTGCAGATGCAACGGTTACAAACATTACGCTTCCGCAGATTTTAACCCGCACTCAATCACCGGCGCCGGCAACTTCCTTTAATGGCCTGGATGATAACAATACTACCATACCACCGGATATTGCCTGTGCTGCAGGACTTAATAATGTTATGCTGACTACAAACCAGCAGTACCGGAACCATAGTAAAAACGGCACAGTAACTAATACTTTAACAATCAATGGCTTTTGGACTTCCACCGGCGGACAAAGCGGAAGTTATTTTGATCCGCGCATCGCCTATGATCCATATAATAACCGCTGGATGATGGCAACCGGTGGCAATGTTTCTGGTGGTCATTCCGGTCTTTTCATAGCCGTTTCACAAACCAGTGATCCAAATGGCTTGTGGTATCAATATGCAATTGATGCCCAGGGCAGCACGGGGAACTGGCTCGACTTTCCAACATTAGGCTTTAACAAGGATTGGATTGTAATGACAGGCAATATGTTTAGTTCTTCAGGCTTCTTTCAAAACACGAAAATCTTTGTTTTAAACAAATCAACGTTATACAGCGGATCAATAGGTACCGTAAACTCTTATACGGATGGAGGAGGAATATTTTCTCTGCAGCCTGCCATTACCTACGACAATACTGTTGGAACGGAATATATGGTAGCCTCCTGGGCTCAAAATTCCGGTGGTAATGGATATGTGAGAACAGCTACTATTACAGGGTCTGTAAATTCACCTGTATACACATTAGGAAATACGATCGGTATTAATCAACCCTGGTCAAGTCCCAAGGATGCTCCACAATCAGGCACCAGTAATAAAATATATATGGGGGACGACCGCATTTCATCCAGCTCAGTCTATCGCAATGGCTATTTGTACTGTTCACAGCATGTAGGACAACCTTCCATTAATGCGACGAGAACATCCGTACAATGGTGGAAGATAAATCCTTCTAATAGTACCGTTTCTCAATTCGGGAGGATAGATGACCCTTCAGGAGTAAATTATTATGGATATTCAAATGTAACAGCAAACGCCAATGATGATGTTGTAGTAAGCTACTCTGCATTTTCTGCTTCCACCTTTCCCAGTTCTGCTTATTCTTACAGAACGGCTTCGGATCCTTTAAATACCACTGAAAGCCCTTATATCTATAAGGCCGGCCAGGCATCTTATTATAAAACTTTTGGCGGCCCTACTAACCGTTGGGGAGATTACAATGGAGTAACTGTGGATCCGGTGGATAATAGTTTTTGGGCATTAACGGAGTATGCAAGAACTCCGGCAAATACCTGGGGCGACTATTGGGCAAATGTGACTGCTTCTAATACAAGTTCTTGTGGAGTGCCTTCTAATTTGGGAACTTCAAATATAACCACTACTTCGGCCACTCTAACCTGGTCTTTGGCTCAGAATGCAGTAAGCTACAATCTTCAATACCGCGCGGTGGGAAGCCCAACCTGGCTTACAGCTTCTACCCCTTCCACCAGCATAAATATCTCTGGTCTTACTTCAAACACGCAATACGAATTCCAGGTGCAGTCTGATTGTGGTGGAGGAACTACAAGTCCATTTTCGTCTATAGCTAATTTTACTACTACGGCTCAGACATGCAGTGATATATATGAGCCCAATGATACCAAGGGTAAGGCAAAGGCCATTTCCGTGAACACCGATATTTTTGGTAATATAGGTTTTTCAGGCGATATTGACTGGTTCAGTTTTTCAAATACTGCTTCCTCGCCAAACATTTATATTACTCTTACGAATCAGACGCAGGATTATGATCTTCAATTGTACAGTCCTTCAGGCACTAAACTGAAAACCTCAAAAAATTGCTGTAATCTGGATGAAAGTATTACTTATAATACCAGTACCGTGGGTAAGTATAAGGTCAAGGTTTATCCTTATAGTTCTTTTGATGCATCCAATTGTTATCAGTTGCATGTTTCATTGAGCAGTACACCGTTTAAGTTGGAAGTACCGTCCTCTGTTGCTAATAGTAAAGCAATTAATGTATACCCTAATCCAAACAAAGGAAACATGACTATCGAATATTTTGGTAGCTCTGAGTCCGATGTTCAGCTTAAGATTTATGACTTGATGGGAAAGGTGGTTTACAATCAGATCAATCATGCTGTTAATGGAACCAACACTTATTCTGTAAATGCTGACAAATTATCGAGTGGTATTTACATGGTTGAAATTAATGCTGGAGGAGAATTTGAGCGTTCAAAAATTATGGTGCAGAAGTAAAATTTTTAAAATTATAGAAAAAACCAGTTCAATCCTTTGGACTGGTTTTTTTATTTATCTCTCCACATGAGCCATTGACTTAATCAGCTATTAATATTTTAATGATAGCTTAATTTTGCTAAAATTTCAGACTCCGTAGCTCAGTTGGTAGAGCAGCTGACTCTTAATCAGCGGGTCCAGAGTTCGAGTCTCTGCGGGGTCACCTAATAATTTATATTACATTAAATTCAGTAAAATTTAATGCATTTCTTTATTTGTGGGAAACATATGGAAAACTTCTATAAATATGATAATAATTTCAATCCACCATCGAACAGAATAGAAAACCACAAAGCATACTGACTCGGTGAGAATTTAAGAGGACGAAAATTGTGACCGTTTTTTTTATCCTTTGAAAGTAATTGAAAAAAACTGGCAGAATTTTTCGGCGTGGGCCTTTTGAAGGAGGCGATAGACTCAATTAACAAATTATCATCTTACCGTTTGATTATAAAAAGGGTCTACCTGAAAACACAAAACGTTTAGCTATCAAGGATTGCACAATGGGATGTGGAAAATGAAAAGCCCCAAAACGCAGATAAGCATGCAATTTTGGGGCAGATCAATTTGCACTTCAAATGTACAGCAATCTTTTATTTGAGCAAACTTTCTCTATTCAACAGCACGCCTTTTTCCACACTGATTTAGGAAAACTTCGACAGGCACTGCCCTTAAAACAATTAGCTGAGCAGATTGCTCCACCACGTAGTGAGCTGAGTGGAAGAGGCCGCAAGCCATGGCTGACGGTGGAAGGCGCACTGGCACTTGAAGTGCTTAAGCATCACCTGCGCCTCAGTGATCAGGCTCTCATCGAGCGTCTTAATACTGACTGGGCAATGCAAATGTTTTGTGGAATACAGTTACGCCAAAAACGCATCAGCGACCTGGATCTGCCCAGCCGCTGGCGTAGTTACATCGGTAAGCATCTGGACATTGACAAAAGTCAGCTAGCCTGCGTAAAGGCATGGAAGCAATACATGGAAAACACACATGCAGCATTAACGGATGCCACCGTGTATGAAAGCTACATTACTTATCCTGCTGATGCCAAGCTGATCTGGAACGGTTGTGCGCATGTCTATCAGATGTTGTGCACCGTACGCAAGGCACTTAAGCTTCGCCGCACCCGCAGCAATCACAACCGGCAACAGCAGCAGTATTACAACCTTGTAAAGCGAAAGAAAAAATCCCGCCGGCTGAGCCGTAAAACATGCCGCAGCTTGCTGAAGTATTTAGACCGGCTCATGGGTAACCTGAGCAAGTTGCTCGATATACAAAATCAGGTGACCTTGAGCAAAAGGCAACACCGTCGGTTGCAGGTGATAGAGAAAATGAAACGGCAGCAATGGCTGCTTCACTTCGGCAAACAAAGCCACGTCCCGCACCGCATTGTTTCATTACACAAACCCTACGTACGTCCCATTCTGCGGGGCAAGGAAGTAAAGCCTGTGGAGTTTGGCTGCAAGGTCAATAAGCTCCAGGTCGATGGCATCAGCTTTATCGAACACTATAGTTACGAAGCCTTCAACGAAGGCACCCGGCTGATCAGTACCATTCACCTGCAGCGGCGTTACTTCGGTAAGTGCAGCGCAATAGGAGCCGATGCGATCTACGCAACTAATAAAAACCGAACCTACTGCACCGACAAAAAAATTGCTACCTGCTTTATACCTAAAGGAAAACAAGGACCTGTGCAAGAACAGAAATCACAGATGCGAAGCTTGTTAGCCAAGGCACGCAGCACACAACTGGAAGGAAGTTTTGGAAATGAAAAAAATCACTATCTCCTCGATAAGATCAAGGCACGAACTCAAGACACAGAGATTGCCTGGATATTCTTCGGTATGCTCACCGCTAATGCCGCTGTGATCACTCATCGCATCGGGCGACAACAAAAAAGCATCCGCGCAGCCTGATCGTCGCTCCAAAACAAATCATCATCTGGTAACAAACTGTCACCGGACATACCCTATTTGCACTCCATCAAAAAAAGAAGCTGTATAAAACAATTACAACGATGATGATAGAATAAAAAAGAAAAAATGACACTCGAAGACAATAAAAATCTATTCCCATCCCTAAGGCAAAATCATTTTCAGGAACACCCTA
>JACDDS010000023.1 GCA_013816805.1 Chitinophagales bacterium
AGTTCCTATTTCTTTTTAAGTCTTCAATAATTATCTGTGCTGTAAATTTCATAAATCGCTGTTTAATTTTGGAAGGATCTGAAAACTCAGGAAAACTCCATATGATATGCATGTGATTTGGCATTATGACAAATGCATATATAGTCATCTGCTTATTTAAGACTAGATGGTTTAAGCTATTTACGATAATCATTTTGTAATGATCATCCCTGAGAACCATCTTCCACTCCAGATTTGTTGCAGTAAAGAAATAAAGCTTACCACCTTGCATTATAGTATTAAGATAAATGTTTTATAGAAGCCATCCACATAGTTGTTGGTCAGCCTTTACTATACCTTTGCGAAGACCAACAACGGCCAAAAAACAAATAGTAATATGAAAATATTTTTGCAATTGCCTTCATTCTTGAAATCAGGGTTATATCATGTTTGTATCGTGAAAAATAATACTGTTTTTTCCAAACCGCTTTTAATTCTAAAATAATGAAACATAAAATCCCTTTTTACATAATTTTATTTTCATCTTTTTTCCAAAAAATTTCTGCACAACCTTGGCTACCCTTAGGCAATGGAGTAAACGGTTTTGTATATGCATTATGTGTAGATTCTCAATCAAATCTTTTATATGTTGGTGGTGATTTTGTGCGCGTTGGTGATAACTTGCCCGTCGAAAACCTGGCGGTATGGGACGGCAATGCATGGCTTACAACGGCGGAACTACCTCACCAGGTGAATGACCTTCAGTATTACCATGGGAAAATGTATGCAGCGCTAGACGATGGCTTAGTTGGGTATATCCAAGATAGCCGGTTCGTAATTGTAGGATCTTTTAGTGGTACTGTCAATACGCTTGGTGTTTGGAAAGATACCTTATATGCAGGAGGTTATTTTATAACTTCTTATAACGAAAATGAGGATGTAACAGTTAATCACATTGCTAGGTTTGACAGTATTTTTGAATGGCATGCATTGGGCAATGGTATAAACGTAGGGTCTAATGTTAAAAGTTTGTATGAATATAAAGGGGATTTAATTGCAGGTGGAGCCTTTGAAAAAGCAGGAGATACTATTCTAAATAATATAGGACGATGGGATGGTTATAATTGGCATTCAATGGGCAGCGGAGTTACCACTAGGGGAAAATATTATTTAGCTTATATTAATGCATTAGATACGTTTCAAAATAAATTAATTGTTGGCGGTGATTTTAAGCAGGTTGATGAAATAGAAGTGCACAGCCTGGCAACATGGTCAGGTAAAAAGTGGGACACTCTTGCCCAAACCCGAACAGATGTGGTCAATGTTCTTTACAGTGCCAATGAAGTTTTATATGTTTCAGGAGATTTGAAACAACCTATAATGGTTTGGAATGGAATAAAGTGGGACAATCTTAATTTCGGACGTTCTGGAGCAATTTATAGTAACGCTTTCTATTTAAATAATCTATATGTTGGTGGATTGTTCCCTGGATTGAATGATAGTTTAAATAATATTGCTTATCTTGATTATTCTACAAACCAGAATTTATGCACAGCTCCATATGCAGGTCAGGTCAGTGACATTACTTCTTCCGCCGCAACGCTCACGTGGCTAGATTCATCAACCATACCTACCTCTTACCGTATTTATTACAAAGTAAAAAATACTACTGGCTGGCAGAAGGTGCATGCCAAAACAAAAAATAAGGCACTTAAAGGATTACTGACAAATACAACTTATTCTTGGATGGTGGGAACGAAATGCGATACTTCTCATTCCGGGTTTTCGCAACGCTATGAATTCACCACTCTTACCGAAAAAAAATCGCTATCAGAAGATTATTCTCAATTTAATTTCTCCATATTCCCCAATCCAGGTAACGGACAAATTAATATAGTAGTTATTTCAGACAACAGTAGTCCCCTTATTCTTAAGATATATGATATGGCAGGCCGAGTTGTTTACTCTGATGGTTGGATAAATGGAGGCTCAAATGATAAACTACTGGATCTTTCAACACTCCAGCCGGGCATTTATTCTATGCAACTGCTCTGCAATAACCAGGAAGCAATTCGGAAGATGGTTCTGATAAAATAGATATTCATAATTTCCCATGATTTGAAAACTCAAAGTTTTCATTAATAGTCTCTTTTCTTTATAGAGGAATCTTATTGCAAGCATATGAGCTACCGCCATTTAAGATAATCGACTAGCAAGATGGCAGTCTTAAGATTGGTTTAGTACAGCTGCTCTAATAGTGAAATGATTAAAGACAGATTATAATGTTGATCTTCTAGTTATTGATATTTTCTCTTTTCATATCCACATACGCCGTGGATAGTAATCCATCATAGAGTTCATGTGGATATACGTTATACAGTTTACAGAGCTTAAATAAGTTTAACAAGTGTGGGTACGTCAGTCCTCGTTCCCACTTAGAGATTCTGTCCGTACTCGAAAACCCTAATTTTGTAGCGACATCAAGCTGTCTCAATCCTTGGTGTTTGCGATATTCACGTAATTTATTAGGCATTAATTATTTCGTTTAGGAATAAATCTTTGGCTATGGTGAAGCATACCTTGGTATAGTAATTATCGGAGGAGGGATAATATGCCAGAAGTGAGGAAATCGGTAGCTTTATTCTCAGGTTCGATGTTGTTCATGATCTTCCAAAGCTTCACCATATCCTCACTTACTTTCTGCCAAAAATCTTTTGGAGCGGAATTGACAGTAGTATCTAATTTTCCTTTATTTGATGGGCTATTTCGGAAAATTTGTTATTTGTGCATTGTTCGAACGAAGATGTATGAAGCCCGCCTTACGCGACAAATTAGTCAAAAAAAAAGGATTTACGTTGTAAATACTACATATTTCGGTAGTTCGAAAATTTTTCCATCGAATAACCACCCCTTGTGGAAATAGTAAAAGTCTTGCAACAGATATGGAGTTGGATAAACGATTTCAAAAATCTTTATCATAATTTTTTACACTTTCTAATGCGGATGCTGATTATGAGCGCTATCCTCTCTTTTCGGCTTATTTAAATCAGCATTATGCATCAGGAGCCAGACAGCACCTCCAACCCAAACGAGCAATGCGCCATCCAAAACAAGATTCATAGGTTCAAGTAAAAAGACCATGGTTATAATTGTTAAGTAGAAAATAATAAAATATTAGGAGGAAGGAATAGTTTGCCAGGTAGTTCCTTCATTTCCATCCTTAAGCTGTATACCTATTTTGACGAGCCGGTCCCGGATTGCATCAGAAGTAAAGAAGTCTCTTTTTTCTCTTGCTTCCTTTCTCATAGTTATCAGCAGCTCTATAACATCTTTCGTTTTATCATTTAATTCGTTTTCAGATTCATTTTTAAATCCAAAAATATCGCTCACAAAATCATCAAATGTTTTCTTTACCAATGCACAGGTCTCTCTTTTTATAGTTGAAATTTTCAATTGGCCATTTTGCCATGAAAAAATTTTAGATGTTAATTCAAATAAAGAAGCAAGCGACATAGCAGTATTAAAGTCATCGTTCATGTTTACCGTGCATGCATCACAAAGCTGCACCAGGTTGTTATCTTCCTCCTGGTCAAAATCGTGCATATTTTCATCATAGATAAGATTAGTGATTGCAGAATGAGCAGCCATAAGCCGCTGCAACCCTTTCTCAGCCGCTTTTAGAGCCTCATTTGAAAAATCCACAGTACTGCGGTAATGAGTTTGTAAAATAAAAAAACGCACCGTCATGGGCGAATATGCCTGTTCAAGGAGGGGATGATTGCCACTGAATAATTGAGAAATGGTAATGGTATTATTGAGCGACTTGCTCATCTTCTGACCATTAATGGTGATCATGTTGTTATGCATCCAATATCGGACAGGAGCTTTTCCGGTTACCACCTTTGTCTGGGCTATTTCACTTTCGTGATGGGGGAACATTAGATCCATACCGCCTCCATGGATATCAAAGGGTGTCCCAAGATATTTAGTTGCCATGGCTGAACATTCGATGTGCCAGCCGGGGAAACCTTCGCCCCAGGGGGATTTCCAGCGCATAATATGTTCCGGCGGGGAATTTTTCCAGAGAGCAAAATCAGCCGGATTGTGCTTTTCATTTTGGCCCTCCAGCTCGCGGCTTCCTGCAATCATATCTTCTATTTTTCTTCCGCTTAATCTTCCATAATCAAACTCCTGGGCATATTTCTTAACATCAAAATATACCGAGCCATTTACCACATAAGCAAATCCTTTTGCAAGGATTTCCTCAATCATGTTGATTTGTTCTATGATGTGTCCTGTTGCAGTAGGTTCAATATTAGGTCGCGAAACATTAAGGCGATCCATGGCATCATGAAAAAGATTGGTGTATTTGTTCACCAGTTCCATAGGCTCCAGTTGCTCCAGCTTTGCCTTGTTCATCACTTTGTCTTCCGATTCACGGTCTTCTTCTTCAAAATGACCGGCATCAGTAATATTGCGCACATACCTTACCTGGTAGCCCTGATATTTTAGCCACCTGTATACAATATCAAATACAATCTGTGCACGCACATGCCCAAGATGTGATTCACCACTTACTGTTGGTCCGCATACATACATACCCACATGGGGCGGTGTAAGGGGTGCAAAAACTTCCTTCTCGCGCGTTAATGTATTATAGATACGAAGAGGATTCATTCAGATTGGTCAAATTGGTTGCGAATATAAAACTCTAATTCCTGGATAATAAAAAATATATCTGAACGGATGAGAGAAAATAGTACGATTAAGCTCAATTTTAAAATGAAAAAAAATTAAAGATTATTTTATTTCATTGCAACAGATATGCCAAGCAACCGGGAGATCTCTTCTATTCTTAAAACATTATCTGAACTCATGGAGTTGCATGGCAAAACCAGCTTCAAAACAAAATCATATGCGTCCGCTGCTTTCCAAATAGGGCGTTTGGATGATGAAGTAGAAAACCTTGCCCGGCCACAGCTTGAAAAGATTATTAATAAATCCATAATTCCTAAGATTATGGAGCTTAAAGAAACGGGCACTCTTGAAATGCTTGAAGAGCTCATAGAGCTTACACCTCCGGGCATTTTTGAAATGATGCGTATTAAAGGGTTGGGGGGTAAAAAGCTTGGCTTAATCTGGAAAAAGGCAGGCATTGAAAACCTCGAAGCGTTACTCGAGGCTTGTAAAAATAATGAGCTTGCGCAGCTTAACGGTTTTGGAGAAAAAACACAGCAGAATATCCTTAAATCCATTGAATACTATAATGCTAATACGAATAAATTTCACCTGGCAACTGTAGCGAGAGATGGAGAAAAAATTGTGGAATCGCTGAAACGGGTTTTTAAAAGTGACCAGGTGAGCCTGTGCGGTGAGCTGCGGCGACAATGCAATGTAGTTTCCGGAATTGAAATTTTGTGTACACTTCCTTCTAAAAAGGTTATAGCAAAAAAATCAGAGTTGCCTCATCTGATCATTAAATCTTCTTCAGCGAATGAAATAAAAGGACACACTATTAATGAGATTCCGTTTACAATATATGTCACGTCAGAGGAAGAATATTTTTATACCCTGTTTAAAATGACAGGAAATGAAGAACATGTAAATAAGATAATAAGCAGAGTAAAAGACAGCTATTCTGTATATGAATCGGAAGAACAGATTTATAAAGCTGCTGAAGTTTCGTATGTACTTCCGGAAATGCGTGAGAACCTTGCAGAATGGGATTTCATCAAAAAAGAAAAAGCAAATAACCTGGTTACAGATGGAGACATTCTTGGCGTGGTTCACAACCATACTACCTGGAGTGATGGTATAGACACACTAAAAAATTTTGCAGACGCCTGCATTAGGAAAGGCTTTCAATATGCAGTTATTTCGGATCATTCAAAAAATGCACACTATGCGGGAGGGCTTACTGAGGAACAGATTATAAGGCAACAGGAAGAAATTGATGCTTTAAATAAAAAAATTGCGCCTTTTAAAATCTTTAAAAGCATTGAATGTGATATTTTAATAGATGGTAACCTCGATTACAATAATGATTTTCTCAAACGCTTCGACCTCGTAATTATATCCGTACATCAGTCCTTAAAAATGGATGAAGAAAAAGCAACAAAGCGCTTATTAAGAGCTATTGAAAATCCATATACTACCATCCTCGGTCACATGACCGGCAGAAAATTATTGGTACGAAGTGGCTTTCCCGTTGATTACAAAAAAATAATTGATGCCTGTGCTGCGAATAATGTGATTATTGAAATTAATGCCAATCCTTACCGGCTTGATATGGATTATTCTCATATTCCCTATGCGCTTAAAAAAGGCGTAATGATCTCTGTAAATCCCGATGCACACAGCATTGGTGAAATTGATAATATTCACTGGGGCATTACTTCAGCACGTAAAGGAGGATTGACCAAAGACATGACATGGAATGCGATGACCTTGAAAGAAATCGAAAAATGGCTTAAAAATCGCAGGCGTAGACAGACTTAGGAAGTTAAATTCGATGGTATCTCACTACATTCATTATTTAGCTTTTAATGCTGAGTTAATTGTGGTTTCTTTTTGTATATCATTCACCCGGTGAGAATTTGTTTTATATGCGCTGGATTACCCCTCTATCATTTGCTGCTTCGGTCCTTTGCTTTTTTATGCCTTTTATTAAGGCAGGATGCACTGATCGTGAATTAGGAAAATTATCAGGTATTGAGCTTATAACAGAACTTAAGAGTACCACAGATAAAACTTTTCCTCCTTCAAATAATGAAAATATTGCAGGCGGCACCATTCATGTAATCGAAAGAAATTATTTTGCCCTGGTTGCTATAATGCTTGCTATCGGCGGATTCATTTTATTTTTTTTATTGAAGGAGCAGAAAGATATGTTGCTCAGCATTATTGGACTGGCTGGTTTAATGTGCTTACTGTTAATGAGAATTCAAATGGATAATTCAAGTTCAAAATTCTTTAGCGGGATGAACTGTGCAATCATGCTGAACTATACGTATGGATACTGGTTCACAACTATACTGTTTGCTTCAATAGGAACCATCCATATGAATGCCTTTATTCAGTCTCAAAAGGTGACAGACGAAATCTTGACTGATCAATCATAAAATTGATCTCCTTTCCATCATTTTCCTTTTTACATTTGACTTTTGACCATTTACTATGGAAAGAGACGATTTACTTTTTAATCTTATCGGCAAGGAACTGGAGCGGCAACGTCACGGCATAGAGCTGATTGCTTCAGAAAATTTTGTAAGCCTGCAGGTGATGGAAGCAATGGGCAGTTGCCTTACAAATAAATATGCTGAAGGATATCCTGGCAGAAGATACTATGGCGGCTGCGAAGTAGTGGATGAGGTAGAGCAGCTTGCCATCGACCGTGTAAAGAAACTATTTGGCGCTTCTTATGCTAATGTGCAGCCGCATTCAGGAGCGCAGGCAAATGCATCCGTGTTTCTGGCGGTTCTGCGACCCGGAGATACCATCTTAGGGCTTGACCTTTCTCACGGCGGTCATCTGACTCATGGTTCACCGGTAAATTCATCGGGTAAATTATATCACCCGGTGTTTTATGGTGTTGAAAAAGAAACCGGTAGAATCAATATGGATCAGGTGGAGCGCGTCGCCATTCAGGAGCGGCCAAAGTTGATTATTTGTGGCGCTTCTGCTTATTCACGCGATTATAATTATGCACGTTTCCGTGAAATAGCAGATAAGGTTGACGCTCTGCTCATGTGCGATATGGCGCATCCTGCCGGTTTAATAGCTACAGGACTTCTGAATGATCCTCTTCCGCATTGTCATATTGTTACATCAACAACCCATAAAACATTACGCGGCCCCCGTGGAGGAATTATTTTAATGGGAAAAGATTTTGAAAATTCCTTTGGACTGAAAACTGCGAAAGGCGAGGTTAGAATGATGTCTTCGCTAATTGACAGCGCCGTATTTCCGGGGATTCAGGGCGGTCCTTTGGAGCATGTGATAGCTTCAAAGGCAGTGGGATTTGGCGAGGCACTAACCGGAGAGTACCGCGATTACTGCAGGCAGGTTCAGAAAAATGCGCAGGCACTTGCAAACGCTTTTACCAGTAAGGGATTTAATATTGTTTCAGGAGGAACGGATAATCATTTAATGCTTATCGATCTTCGTTCCAAAAATATTTCAGGAAAGAAAGCGGAAAATACATTGGTGAAAGCAGATATCACTCTGAACAAAAACATGGTTCCTTTTGATGATAAAACAGCATTTGTAACATCCGGAATCCGGGTAGGAACGCCAGCGATTACTACCCGGGGCATGAAGGAAATGCACATGATGCCTATTGTGGAATGGATTGACCGTATTGTACTTGATCCCGATAATGAAAAGCTGATCTTGGATACCCGGAAGGAGGTAAATGAGTTTATGCAACAGTTCCCGCTGTATGGCGAATAGTATAAACTCTGCCACATCCTTACATGAACATACTTGCCTGCCTGATCTGATTTAATGTTGGTTAACATTATTACCTGTCTATTGTTGCTATACATTTTAGCTCAATTGCAATAGGAGTAGGAAGAGATTTTATTTCAACAGTAGTACGGCAAGGCTGATTCTCTTCAAAATAGATTGCATACAGCTTATTGTAGATGTCAAAATCTTTTTTCATATCCGTAAGAAAAACAGTTACATCAAGAAGCTTGTTCCAATCACTTCCGGATTCCTCCAAAACAGTTTTTACATTTTTAAAAACAGAGTGGCATTGCGCCTCCATATCGTACTTTAATAAGTTTCCGTTTTCATCATATACATTTCCAGGAATATGGTCAGTGGTGGCATCTCTTGGTCCAATACCGGAAAGAAATAATAAATTTCCTGATCGGCGGGAATGCGGGTATAAGCCAACAGGTTTCGGAGCTTTACCGGTAGTAAATTTATCTTCCATCAGTTGCACTTCATTTTTAAGATCAATTAAGCCGATTGTTTGCGCAGAATTTACAACTTCAGGATACTGTACTTACCCATAATACCGGATGTAGGCTTTGTAACTTTTGTTGTTTCTATTACTCGGTTTTTCCCTCCCAATGGTTAAATCCATATTTCAGGTTATAAACCTTTTGAAAGCCTTCCTGCATCATAACTTTTGCCGCTTTTGCGGAGCGGCCGTGTGACGCACAATAAACCACATAGGTTTTATTTTTATCACAGGAAGCCAGCTGTTCCTTAAAGTTTTCATCGTACATATTCAACAATTTGGCATGCAGAATATGCCCTTGCTGGTATTCATCCGGTGTACGGACGTCCAATATAATAACATTGGTGTCGTTCAATTCTTTTGAGAGTTCCTCTTCAGAAATCATATGAACATCAGCAGATTTGCTGACACATGCAGCACAAAAAACAGAAACTAAAAATAGGAGCGTAAAAAACTGACTCATCGGGTTAGGTACGGGCAAACAAAATTAAAGTTTCAGGCAGATATTTTTAGCTTCCGTAAAAAAGCGCATGGCTTCATTACCTCCCTCGCGACCGGCTCCGGAGTTTTTCATTCCTCCGAATGGAGTCCGTAAATCGCGCAGCAGCCAGCAGTTTATCCAGATAATTCCACTCTGGACCATGGCACTTACCCTGTGCGCACAAGCCAAATTTTCCGTCCAGATAGAAGCTGCCAAACCGTATTCTGTACTGTTAGCAAGGTTGATTGCCTCCTGTTCGGTTTCGAAAGGAATTAATGTTACCACGGGTCCAAATATCTCCTCCTGGTTTGTCCTGCAGTTCCAGGGCAATCCTTCAATAACAGTAGGTTCAATAAACCAACCTTCTCCGCATCTCCCTGAAATATGTTTGGTGTTTCCTCCGGTTAAAATATTTCCGCCTTCTTCTTTGGCAAGCTGGATGTGATAATTGATCTTATCAAAGTGTTGCCTGGAAACAATGGCGCCCATTTGAGTATCATTTTCAAGGGGATCACCGATTTTTAAATTTTCAGTTTCAGTGATAAAAGCAGATTTAAATTTTTCGTAGATCGGTTTTTCAATAATAATTCTCGACCCGCACAAACAAATTTCACCCTGGTTACTGAATGAGGAGGTGATGGTGGTTTTTAACATCTTATCAAAATCGCAATCTGCAAAAATGATAGTTGGATTTTTTCCTCCCAATTCAAGAGAAAGCTTTTTAAACATTGGGGCAGCTATAGCAGCAATCTCTTTTCCTGCGCGTGTGCTGCCGGTAAATGAGATGGCTTTTATGTCCGGATGTTTCACTATAGCGGCTCCGCATTTCTGGCCTTGTCCATAAATAATATTTAGAACACCAGGGGGTAATCCTGCTTGTATACAAATTTTCGAAAGCTCATAAGCACTCATCGGGGTTATTTCACTTGGCTTGGCAATTACACAATTGCCGGCAGCCAGAGCAGGAGCAATTTTCCATGTAAATAAATACAGCGGAAGATTCCAGGGTGAAATACATCCGGCTATTCCTATAGGCTGCCGAAGTGTATAATTGATTGCGCTGCTTTCCATAGCGTGTGACTCACTATGAAACTGCAAAGCAGCTGTGGCAAAAAACCGAAAATTGGAAGATGCCCTTGGAATGTCAAGCGTGGCGGCGAGCTTTTTTGGCTTGCCGTTATCAATGCTTTCAATCTCCGAAAGCTGATCCAGGTTTTTATCGATCAGGTCGGCGATGTTCAATAAAATTTTACACCGTTTCTCCGCAGGAGTATTCGCCCATTCTTCAAATGCATATCTTGCCGCCTCCACAGCAAGTTCTACATCACGTTCATCCGAATCAGGAACTTGTGAATACACCTTGCTTGTAGATGGATCATAATTATCGAGATAATCTTTTTTTGCAGGATCAATGAGCTTTCCACCAATGTAATTTTGTATGAAAATCATGTAGATTTCTATTCAATGCGGAACAAAGGTAACGGCAAATTGATGATGGAAGAAAGTGTATTTTTAGATGCAATAAAATAACAGACTCTTCAATGGCTTCAGACCTTTCGGTAGATAATGAAATAAAAAGATTGACTGAAAAAAAAATTCCCTTAGGCTATAAGAGATTCGTAACCCATCTTTCACAGATTCAAAACAATCTTAAGCAGGCAGGTGCCACCAATACTGTTGCCATAACGTTTTATAATCTGGGTTCCCGGCAAACCCTTTTTTACCTGGAAGGATTAGCGCGGATCTATCGGCGTATTCACAATCCGAAACGCTTTAAACGGCTTCGGAATGATTTTAAAGAAATTGAAGATCAGCTTGGAAGGGTTGATTTTTATGACGGCTGGGTAAAAGAATTTTCCGTACAGAAAGATTTTCCTGCTGTGTTGCTTGAAAATTTTAAAGAGCACATGAATTCGGAGGTAAAGATCCTGGGAGAATTGATGGTAGAAAAAAAGTGGGCAGGAACTAATCCCGGGGTCATCACTGAAATACTTTCTGAGCTCGATAGTGCAGACTGGCTGACACCTGAAAAAGACAGTAATCAAATAGCGGGCATGATGAATGATGAATTGCTGGAATTTGATCGTGATTACAATGAAGGCACTCTCGACTTTCACGATATTGAAAATGGCTTGCATAAATTCAGGAGGGATGTCCGCTGGTTCAGCATTTACGCACAGGCACTTAACGGGTTGGTACAGTTGAAGGAAGTATCTGTGCCAAATCAAAAACTTACCGCTTACTTAACTCCGGAAGTTTTAAACTCCCCATATAATAAGTTACCGCCTCTGAAAGAGGACGTATCTCCTATATATATCGAAGCACCTAATTTCTACGCTTTGAGCTGGTTAATAAATGAGCTCGGTGTATTAAAAGATGATGGCCTGAGAATCCACACCTTAAAAGCAGCGGCAGAAGAAACCAAATTCAGTAACGATCTGACGTTTGAATCCCTTCTTAAACAACTTCCCGTTAAGAGTAAATGCACCATAGACGAAATTGTAAGAAAAGCTGAAATTATAACGGATAAATTTATTAAGGAAGATAGTTTACTAAAATTGATTGGAAGGGATATCAGAAACTCTGTTCCATCATGATAATCAATTATAACTACAGGCTTCCGGTTCTTCCGCCATCTACAGGGATGTTAATGCCCGTGATATAACCCGCCTGCGGAGAAGCAAGAAAAGCAGCTGCTGCCGCTATTTCGGAAGGTTCTGCAAACCGGTGCATGGGAACCTCAGCTCTCATTTCTTTTTCAATATCTTCTATGCTGCGACCGGTCTTTTGCGCTTTATTATTAATTATTTCTGTCAGTCGTTCGGTATTCGTTGATCCCGGTAAAATATTGTTAACTGTAATACCATAAGGCGCTAATTCTCCGGCTAAAGTCTTTGACCAATTTGCAACGGCGCCCCGTATGGTATTGGAAACACCTAAGCCGCGGATTGGAATTTTTACAGAAGTGGAAATAATATTTATTATTCTTCCATAACCGGATTTTTTCATTCCCGGCACCAATGCACTTGCAAGGATATGATTGCAGATCAGGTGAGTCTTAAATGCAGTTTCAAAGTGCTCAGGGCTTGCGTCGGCGATATTGCCGGCGGGCGGGCCTCCTGTATTATTTATAAGAATCTGATAGGTGGTGTCTTTCAGCTGGTGATAAATAATTTCTTTTAGTTCTTCAGGTTGAGAAAAATCAGCAATAATAAAATCATGCTGCTGGTTTTGGCTTGTATCGAGCTCCTTGATAACCGCAAGCAAGGTCTCTTCATTACGTGCGGTTAATGTAATGTTCGCGCCGGCCTGAGCAAGGGCAATAGCAATCGCTTTTCCAATTCCCTTACTGCTTCCGCAAACCAATGCCCCTTTTCCTGTCAGATCAAAGTCCATAGGTTTACATAAATTTTATGCAGTAAACAGTGACCATTTATTTTTTAAATTTACACGAATATCAGCAACTAATAACTTCTTCCACATGATCACCAGGCCTTTTTCCTTTAAAAAATGGATTGATGAAAACCGGCATTTGTTAAAACCTCCTGTAGGAAATCAACAGGTGTATAAAGGCAACAACGATTTTATTGTAATGGTGGTGGGTGGCCCGAATTCACGTAAAGATTACCATTATAATGAGACCGAAGAATTCTATTATCAGCTGGAAGGTGATGTAGTTGTTAAAATTGTAGAAGACGGAAAGTTCGTTGATATTCCTATCAAAGAAGGAGAGATATTTTTGCTGCCTCCTCTTACTCCTCATTCGCCAAGACGCGGACCGGATACCATAGGATTGGTAATGGAAGTTTACCGCCCTGATGCTAAGGATGGCTTTCAATGGTACTGTGAAAATTGCGGCAACCTTTTATATGAAGACAGAGTAAATGTAAATGACATAGTAAAGGACTTGCCAGTAGTAATGGATAAATTTTATTCGTCAACTGACCTGCGTACCTGCAAGCAATGCGGCCATATAATGGAACCACCAAAGCAGACTGCCTGATATAGGTTGTAACTGCGGGTGACTTTTTGTTTTGAGATTTTTATTGCAGAAGCGATATCCTGATATTAACATCACTGTTTCTTCCCTTATCATCCGTGCAGGACACTTTTACACTTCCGGATTCAGGTGTAAAAAAAATCTTATCGCCTGCTGCTGCAGATTTATAAAATTGATTATTGATATACCAGTAAACCTTTTGAACTTCGTTATCAGCATTGCATGAAAGCATCAGTTGCTGATTTTCATTTTTTTCCAAAACATATTCGGTACCATCGGATGGTGAAGTAATTACAGGAGGATTATCAATAAGTAAATGATTGCAATCAGGATTGTGAGGTGGTATTCTGCCGTAGGGAATATTTTCTGATTCATAAAAAGAAACCAGTGTGGCAGGAAGATCAGCGAAGAATTTTGTTTTATAACCTGCTTGCGGCAAGCAATTTCTACAGTATGAAATTCTTTCATCAGGGGATACAAAAACTTCCTTGAGATGGTTACAAGTTTTCATACTTGAAATTCCCTGGATATAATAGTCCATTACCTGGTTGATGCAAAAATCATTTGGAACGAGGCCCGTTTCAGAACAGACAAGCCGAAAGTCAACACCCGGCGGCATTACCCACCAGTCATTTTTTGCATTGTAGTCAATCCCGTTAAAAATGTCGAAGAGTAAGGGTGTCGCCAAATCAGCACCTGTTAATTCAGGCACTCCGGTCCCATTAAAATTCCCGACCCAAACACCAATTGTATAATCCATATTATAACCAATGCTCCACGCATCGCGTCTGCCATATGATGTGCCTGTTTTCCATGCTATGCGGGGAAGATGGGTACTGCTTTCATAATTGTTTGGAAGGTCAGGACGCATATGTCGGGTAAGAATTTCAGTGATCATATAGACGGCACCAGGGGTAAGAATTCGAACCGTATCTGATAAAATGTGCTCTTTTACCCACTGAGGCTTTAATAATAATCCTTCGGAAGCAAAACAGGAGTAAAGGGTTGTTAATTCTTCCAGTGTTACACCACAGCCTCCAAGGATGGCAGAAAGTCCAAATTGATCTTCATGGTTTAAAAAATTACGAAATCCTGCTTTTTCCAGATCATGAATGAAACTGGAAACACCGAACTCATTCAACAGCTTTACTGCCGGCACATTTAATGAGTTAGCAAGTGCAAACTCAGCGGTAACAGTTCCATGAAACTGCTCATCAAAATTCCGGGGCATATAACCGTTAAAATTTACCGGAACATCTGTAATGGTAGCCTTTGGAGTGATCAATCCCTTTTCGAATGCGAGTGAATAGAGATACGGTTTAAGAGTACTTCCGGGAGAGCGAATAGCACGAACGCCATCTACCTGGCCATTATCAGCCTGATTAAAAAAGTCTGAAGAGCCGACGTACGCTTCAACAGAATGATTGTGGTTGTTAATCACCAATGCAGCACAATTAGTAATATTCATATGATGAATCCGGCGGATGTAATTAAAAGCAAGGTTCTCCACCTTTTCCTGCTTCATACGATCAATACAGGAATGGATGGTTGATTGTGCGGGGTAAGATGAAACGAGACGACGGGAAATATGCGGAGCGAAATGTGGAACAGGATGTCGCTTTGCATCCAGAGGTTCAAGAAGTGCATCTTCAATATCCTGTTTTGGAAAAATATTGGAGGCCTCCAGCTTCATCAGAAATTTATTCCTTTCCGTGATTATTTTATCGTTATCAGTGCCTAATACTAACGAAGAGGGCCGGTTCGGGATAATAGTGAGGATTATGGTCTGAGCCAGTGAAAGATAATCCGGTGTGTGCTGAAAAAAAATAACTGCTGCAGATTTAACTCCTTCGATATTACTTCCATAGGGAATCAGGTTAACATACAACTGCAGAATCTCATTCTTGCTATAATATAACTCCAGCTGAAAAGCCCGGAAGATTTCAATAAACTTATTTGTATACGTTCGTTCCTTTGGCTCCAGCATTCTTGTTACCTGCATGGTTATAGTGGAGGCTCCGGACTGTTTCTTACCTGAAATAAGGTTTTCTATTAAGGCCCGGATAATTGCAATGGGATTAATACCCGGATGATAATAAAAATATTTATCCTCTTTAAATATTAACGCCTTTTTCAGCGAAGGAGTAATTTCATTTAATTCTGTATTTAACCGCCATTTATCATCAGCGCTAAGAAATGCATGAAGTACGGTTCCATCGCTTGCAGTAATTTCCTGGCTGTAATTAATGTGAATATTCAGTGGAAATAAAATATTGAGGACGAAGAAGGTAGCTATGGCTGTTCCAAACGTAAATAAGGTTATTGTAAGCCTATTTTTTTTGGTAAATTGACTGAAATAAAATTTCATTAAGCCGGGAATTTATCTGCAATATTCTACATTAATCACCTTTAGCATAAGCTATTGTTCACAGTTCAATTTAAGTAAACTTTAAAAATGAAGGTTCACAAGTGTCTGATCTTTTGGTTATATATTTGCTCTTCCGGATTGTATAATTAGTCCTCGTTCAGGTATCCTTGAAAAAAATCCTTTTTATATTATTTTTTGCATTACCGCATTTTCTTTTAGCTCAGATCACTGCTCTTAAAGGGGTAGTTGTCGACTCGTTAACCTTACAACCATTACCATATGTAACTATTATTATTAATGGAATTAATACCCAGGGAGCCAGTTCTGATTCTGCAGGAAATTTTTATTTAAAGTCTCAAAATCCCATTACTTCGCTTACCTGCAGCTTTGTTGGTTTTACCACTAAACATATCACTTTTAAGCCTGGCGAAAAACCATCTTTTTTTACCATTCGAATGGCCGCACAGGAGTCGGAGCTGGATAACGTAGTAATTGTGGCAGGGGAAAATCCTGCAAACAGAATTATCAGGACAGCGGTTAATAACCGCTTTGAAAATAATTATGCCAACCTCAATTCATATACGTATCATGCCTATGAGAAATTTACATTTTCGGGAATTCCAACATCGGAGGCAGACGACCCGCTTAAAATAAAGCTGTTTCATTACCTGGATGAGCACCATATTCTTATTATGGAATCGGTAGTAGACCGCTATTATCTTGCTCCTGCCTTATCAAAGGAAAAAGTTGAAGCGCAGAAGGTATCGGGCTTGCAGAACCCTAATTTCACGCTGCTCACCTCTCAGCTGCAAACCACCAATTTTTATGATCCTTTTATCGAGATTGCTACCACTAAATTTGTTAACCCAATCAGTCCGAATAGCTGGGACCGCTATTTCTTTAATATAGTGGATACTTCTTATTCCGGCCAAGACACCGTCTATACGCTTACCTATATTCCTGCAAAGGGGAAAAATTTTGAAGCCTTAAAAGGAAAGATTGAAATCAATAGTGACGGATATGCTATTCAGCACGTTGTAGCCCAGCCTGCCGATACGGTGTTTACAACCATGTACGCCAAAATGGAGCAGTTCTATGCTAAATCGGATGAGGTGCATTGGTTTCCTACCCAGCTAACGACGCAGCTGTGGTTTAAAAAATTCATCATTAACGGGTTGATGGTAATGATGGATGGAAAAACTTTCATAACCAATCCTAAGGCGAACCCTCCCATAACAAAAAAAGATTTTGATGGAGTAGGCGTCGAAATAAAAACGGATGCGGCGACCAAATCCAATGATTACTGGACACAAAACCGCATGGATACCCTGACACGAAAAGAGCTCAATACCTATTCCAAGCTGGATAGTCTTGGCAGGAAAAATAATTTCGACAGAAAGGTAGATTTTGTCACTGCCTTATCGGATGGAAATTATCGCTTAAAAAATGTAAGCATTCAGATCTACAATGTGATTAAGGTAAACGGCCCTGAAGGCCTTCGCTTAGGTCTTGGTCTTGAAACTAACAGTGATCTTTCTCATAAGTTTGTTCTGGGTGGCTTTGGCGGTTATGGATTGAATGATGAAAGGTGGAAATATGGTGGATTTTTGGACCTTAAATTATTTCCTCCTAAAAATGTGAAGCTCAGCTTTTTTTATTCTAAAAATTATGAAGAGACAGGCGGTACACGATTTTTCCAGGGCTCGTACTGGGGTAATAATGAAAACTACCGCAACTACACGATCTCCAGCTTCGACTACGTGACCCGCGAGCAGGTATCCTTTACATCACGTATCCGGAAATACCTGAACATGCAGCTGACTGCTTTTGCAGCCCACAAACAAATTCTGAGTGATTACCGGTTTATCGATAATACAAGCAGTGAACCGGTTCAAAGAGATCATTTTGATTTTTCAGGAATGCAGGCTGCGTTCCGGTTTTCGTACAAAGAGCGCATTGTGCAATCACTCGATCGTTATTACTGGATCAATCAGGGGTATCCGGTAATATGGTTCCAGGCAACGCAGGGTTTTAAAGGGTTTTTAAATGGAGATTTCGATTACACTAAGCTAGAATCCAAGTTTGAATATACGTTTCCCACCAGGTCACTTGGCCTGACTTCTATAGCATTGGTGGGTGGCTGGGTAAATAATCCTTTGCCTGCAACTGACCTCTTTACCGGCATATCGAGCTACGAGCCTATTGGCTTATATGCGGGAAACAGTTTTCAAACCATGCGCTCCAACGAATTCCTTGATAGCAAATATGTGGGAGTCTTCCTTCAGCAGGACTTTCAGAAGAACATCATTCGCTGGGGGAAATTCCAGCCCAATCTCGTGTTGATGACCAATATTGGTTGGGGCACATTGCAGCATCCGGAATTGCAGGTAAATGCCACCACTAAATCTATGAACCAGGGGTATTTTGAATCTGGTTTTTTGCTGAATAATTTACTGGCAAAAAAATTCTTCGGTGTTGCGCGCCTGGGCGTTGGCGCCGGAGCATTTTACAGATATGGGCCGTATGCTTTTTCCAATCCTTTAAGCAACCTCGCTGTAAAGGCTACCTGGAATTATAGCTTTAAATAACATGTAGAATAATATCATTTTTTATTTGATATCAAAAATCTTATAAAAATGAATGCCTTAGTCTTTGGTACAACCTATAACGCTTTGACAATAGTCAACCTAAAAAAAGTATTAATTACACTGCCACCATTTGAAGAACAGGCAAAAAAAGTTGCTGAAATTTAAAGCGATTCACCGTGCAAGAGGATTAAAAGAAAAACTACAGGTGAAATCAAAGTTGTAATAAATAAAATTTGAGGTAAGTGAAATTTGAAGAATATTTTCTTTATATCGAAAAATGCCCAAAGCAATGTTGCGCGAAAGTCTACTTTAATTCAATCTATCCTAAAACAGGTGCAAACGTGTTGTAGTTGATCTTCACTAGCAAGTTTGACTACCGGCCGGATCTATTTTTGTTTACTGCACCACAAACATCTTATGATAGGTATGCGATCCATTCTGAACAACGACACAATAATTTCCAGCAGCCAAGCTTTCGGTAGAAATTTGTTTTACAAACTCACCAGACAAATCGGTTATTTCATTATATAAGAGCTTTCCTGCCATATTTGTGATGCTAATAGAATTGATATTTTTTTCGGAAGACATAAAATGAATAGTGAAATGGTGATGAGAGGGGTTGGGAAATATATTTAACATAATGAGAGGATCCTTAAGTTGATTAATCATGCGGTGTTGAAGGTTGGACAGGCTGCAGGTGTAAAGAGTATCATAGGAGTAATCCTGATAATAGTTTCTCCAGAAATTCAGCTTATCCCGGTATAATGCAACTAAATCAGCAAACTGTGGGTTCAATACCTCATTATTGTTTTCATGCTCATCTTTCAAATTAAAAAATTCTTCAGTTGTATCGTTGCAGTAATATTGCACATATTTACAGCTTAGAGATCGTACAGCCCGCATATCAGGCACGCATTCCTCATGATTCCATTCATACATAAATTCAATGCGGCTTATTTTATCTTTTAACATTTTCAGCAAAGAAATTCCCTGCATACCAAAGGTGTCACGTATTGCCGCGAAATCCAGGATGGTGGGAGCAATGTCAATGTTCATTGCAATTTGATTTTTTACCACTGTTCCCGATTTAATCGTTTTCGGATATCGCATAAATAAAGGGACGTGAATGGATTCTTCGTAAGCCAATTTCTTCTCATAAAGATGATGTTCACCAAACAGATAGCCATTATCGCTCATGAAAATAATAAGGGTACTGTCCATTATACCCATGTTTTCTAATTCATTCCATATCCTGCCAAGATTTACTTCCACACCCTGAAGGGCCTCAAAGTAACTGCGGTAATCCTGAACGATTGTAGTGGAATCTGGCGAATTGCTGCAATCATACAGAAATCCAGGATAATTTTTATCGTATAGTTCGTAGTTTCGTGGAAAGGGCATGGTGTCATTATCAAAAAGGCCCTCATCTTCAGGGCGTGGTGTATAGGGACTGTGAGGTGCTTTGTATGCAAGCCATAAAAAAAAGGGCTTTCCGCCCGGCACTTTATGGAAAAACGCTATAGCACTATCCGTTAGCACATCGGATTGATGTCCATACAAAATATTTTCATTTCCATTTATGTCATACTTTGAATCAATATATTTTGGTCTGTGATTCTCCATCCAGAAATCATAACCAGGCTGTGGGTATTTTGAAATATGGTATTTACCAATTAGTCCCGTAAAATAATTGTTTTGATGAAGGATCTGAGGAAGTGTGATTAAGGTAATAGTATCTGAGGCATTTTCGGGTGGATTACTTTTTACCCCGTGTATATGAGGATATGTTCCCGTAACAATGGAACCACGGCTCGGAGCGCATTGTGACTGCGCTACGTAAGTTAACTTAAAATTAGCACCTTCATCGGCAATGCGTGACATGTTAGTATCAGCAAAAAAATCAGGTCCCCCAGTAGCGGTGTAGGTGTCATAGCGGGCGTCATCGATGATCACTAAAAGCACATTCTTATTGGAAACAGGATACTCTTTATCGATAGTAGTAAAATTGAATAGTGAGCTGAAATCGGAATTATTGTTGTCTCCACATTCAGATTTTATTTTTACCTCATAGGCGGTAGCAGGGTTAAGATTCATAAAAGTATAAGGCGAACTTTTTAAATGATTTATCACGATCCATTTGGCATTGTTACTTTTTCGGTATTGAAGTTTAAAAGACTGCTCGCAGGATGCTGACCAAAAGATAATAGCCGAAGTGGAGGTGATAGCAGAGGCACCAAGATTAAAAGGAGTGGAGCAGGAAGGGGTATTCAATGTCATCTCGCTGGTGTATAAGCCTTCTTTTCCGTTGGAACATATTGCTGCCACCTTAACCTTATATGTGGTGGAAGGTTGAAGGCCCGTAACTACATAGGACGACACATCACCAATATTAACAAGAGTAATCCAGTCAGAAGCGTTGATTTCCCTGTATTTTACATTGTAGCTATAGGCGTCTTCTACAAATTGCCATGTTATGCCGAACTGACAGCTTTCTACCTTTTGAGATTTGAATTTGGCAGGAGCAGGCAGGGTACATGAGGCATATGTAAAGAATCCAAAAGCAAACAAGTATATATTTAATATAAATAATTTCTTCATAAGTTAGAGATTAAAATGAAAACTCAACAGCTTGTGTCTTTTATAGGTTTTGAAAATATTTTTATGGATTTTGAAATCAAGAAATATTTATTTGCTATAATATCTTTTTTTGGTTAAATCAACCTGTTTACAATAAGGTTGTTCTGCCATGATGTTCTTAGGTTAGAGTTCATCAATTATAGCGAAGGATCTGGCCGATACTTCTGCTTACCGGCAGAATGTAAACTTAGAATTAATATTTATGATGAATGTTAAAAATTATTATCCGTTTCTCATAAACATGCTATTGTAGTCTAATTACAAACGAAGGTGATAAATCAAACACAAATTAAAAGCACTCTTATTGATGGAAAACACTTAAGAAATTGAAACGAGAGCACAATATTCCGCAACTTTTAATCTTATTTTGTTTACTCATGCCTATTATTTAATTTTTGGTAATGGGTTTATTAATCCTTTGCTAAGACGGAACGTAATACCAATGTTTTAAATATGATTTTGCTTTTTAAATATGATTACTGGGTTGCTTTTTAGGGTGTTCCTGAAAATGATTTTGCCTTAGGGATGGGAATAGATTTTTATTGTCTTCGAGTGTCATTTTTTCTTTTTTATTCTATCATCATCGTTGTAATTGTTTTATACAGCTTCTTTTTTTGAT
>JACDDS010000024.1 GCA_013816805.1 Chitinophagales bacterium
GTACATTTGAAGTGCAAATTGATCTGCCCCAAAATTGCATGCTTATCTGCGTTTTGGGGCTTTTCATTTTCCACATCCCATTGTGAAATCCTTCATAGATAAGCCTTTTGAGTTTTCAGGTTGACCCAACATAAAAGTACGTGCAGCAGAACAGACCTTGCTGCCACTCGCTCAAGACAAAGGAGTTGCAGTATTGATAAACCGTCCTTTTGAAGAAGGCGCACTTTTTGATTTAGTAAAACGGAAAAATTTACCGGAATTGGCTGCTGATTATAATATCAATTCCTGGCCACAATTTTTTCTAAAGTATATTATTTCGCATCCGGCAATTACGTGCGTGATCCCTGCCACGTCTGATTTAAATCATTTAAAAGACAACATGCAAGCTGCATATGGGCCAATGCCTGATGAAGCCACACGAAAAAAAATGGTTTCTTTTATGCAGACACTTTAATAAATAATATTCCAGTTTAGTCCTTCACCACTTTGATCACTTTAAGCCGCCTATGCCATAGCTGCTCCACGAGGTTGGAACCTGCGCGTAAATAAAGAAACAGGTAAATAAAATATCAGCTATAAAGAGTATAATTTTTTTCATCGGAGAAATTTTGAGGATGGATTAGAATTTATGTTCGTACTTTTTGATACGAAAAAATCCCGCGCTGGTTACGATAAATTTGCGGGCTTATAAAATGACCAGGTGACCGCTGTATCTTTTTTCCTTATTTTCTTCTATAGAAAAAATGTAATGACCAGGCATCAAATCACTTTTGTGGAGATCTATAGAATTACTGATAGTTGTGACAGTTTTTATAAGCAAACCATCCTCTTTATATAATTTAAATATGACCTGGTGGTTTCCTTTATTCTGAAAATAGATTACCGCCTCGTCGGTAGCCGGGTTCGGAATTATTTGCCATCCTTTAGAATAGTCGCTTACTCTCAGGTTCACAATTTGGGAATAGCCAAGCTGCCCTAATTGCAGGCGATAAAAATTACTCTGGTTTAATACCGGCATGCTATCATCATAGGAATACGTTACCTCAAAGTTGCTGTTTCCACATACCCCGGCAATGCTTCCAATTGCAGCGAAATGGATTCCATCTGTTGCACGCTCTATCTGCGTTCCCAAACACGTAATGCCACCTTTAAGCGTAAAGCTCAAATGCACTACCTGTTCATTCTGGATGGCAGAAAAATTTACTAAGAATTCAGACTGGGCAAATGATGTTTTTATCAATACAAATAAAAATATTGAGATAAGGAGATATTTTTTCCTTTTCATGATGCGCTAAATATGGCTATCAAATAAATTATTGAGTTGTACTATTTCCATTAAAGACACAGTTTTAAAATCATGCGACAATTTCATTATTGGATTCATTTGATATCTCAGAAGCATGTGGCATCAGCCAGTTCACTTTAATTTTCTTTCTTTTCAACCATCGGTTCATAATCACGAGAGGAAGCGCAATTAAGGGAATCAATGCTGTATTATTCTGAGGAAGCAGTAAATACAAAATCACTCCCATCATAAGGAGTGGAACCGAAAATAAATAGCTGCAATATCTTCTTAAGGCAATATCTGTTTCTTCATCGTTTAATTCCAAATGCAGGCGATACTTAAGTGCATGGCGATACATAAGGGTAAATGACAGCATCAGCAATGATAATCCAAACATATAGAGGGATAATAACTGAGGAACCTGCCTGATGCTCATGATGCGATGCATATTTTCATCTGTAAAGTTAAAAACCATGGTCACTATCAGGTAAGACATGAACTTTAATGGAAAAATAAAAAACATAACTGCAAGCAAAAACATACCATTTAAAAGAATTATTGTGCGGTCATCAATTCCATACCTTCTGAAAAAATCGTAGTGCTGATACCAGATAAAAAAGAGAAAGCTAAACGTAAAACCAAAACCTACAAATCCCTTCATCGATTCCAGGAGCTCATTAAAGCTGCGTGGAACTTCAAGTGAAACAGCAAGGAGCGTAATGGCGAAAGCAAATACTGCATCTGTAAAAGCTTCAATTCGCTGTACCTCGTGCCCGCGCCACCGCGTACCTCTTTTATGTCCAAAAGAATTCTTAACCAGTATTTGCCGCATTTATAAAAATTTAAAACATTTTTGGAATGGTAACAGCAAAGCGTATCACATATCAGCTGGCAGCGCTTACCGGCAGTAGATTACAGAAAATTATGTTCCTGGCTTAGCAATTCTATTTATTTAAAGCCAGAATTGAAAAATCATTTTCATCCTTTACTACTGTATTTTTCAATTGTCCCAAACCCGTAATTTCCATTTCAATCACGTCCCCTTCCTGAAGCCATTGCTCGTTATAGTTGGGATCATTTAATTTGCCGGTACCGTTTAATTCCAAAAAACATCCTGTACCAACCGTTCCGCTGCCAATTACATCCCCTGGTTGTAAATGAACACCGTAAGAAGCTCGTTCAATAATTTCGGCAAAGGTCCAGTCCATATCACCCAAATTGCCTTTTGAAACTACTTTATCATTTACCCGGCAAGTCATTTCCAGACTATAGTTGTTACCTGTATGGTTTTCTTTGCAGGGAATTTTATACTCCTCCAGCTCATCTGTTGTTACCAGCCATGGGCCAATTACGGTAGCAAAATCTTTTCCTTTTGCAGGGCCAAGATTCAATTTCATTTCTTCCATCTGCAATACCCGTGCGCTCATGTCATTCATGATCATTAAACCGGCAATGTAGCTGTCCGCTTCTTCAGCATGGATATTTCGCCCGCTTTTATTGATCACTATGGCTGCTTCCAGTTCAAAGTCCAGCTTTTTAAAATGGTCGGGCATACATACAATATCGCCGGGGCCCTGAATGGAATTGTGGTTTGTAAAATAGAAAACAGGATACTGATCAAACTCGGAAATCATTTCCACCTTGCGGTTCCTTCTCGCCGCTTCCACGTGCTGGCGGAACGCATAAGCATCCCGGCACGAAGCAGGTTGCGGAACAGGTGCCATCAGCTGAGCAGTTTGTAAAAGCATAGGTTTGGCATTCCTTAGGTTTCCATCCTTTATGCGCTGATCATATTCGAGAGCTGTTTCAATTATATCATCCCAGGCATACAGGAACAATTGCATGTTACCGGGTAACCGCCAATCGAGATCCTGCATATTATAAAAGCTGTTTTCATGCACTATGGCAAGATGATCCTGTTCATCAAGCGGATCAAAATAACTGATGAGTTTCATAGGAAATGAAGAGTTGAAAGGTGTGGGTTTAAAAGTTTGATTTTTAATTGCGGGATAGTGAAATATAAACGTGAAAATAATGGATACTATCTTCTCTATTGTCTATTGTGTGATTCAGGCGAGTGCAATATCAATCATTGATAATCCAAATAAAACCAATTCAGGTTCCGGCTGGCCTGCGTTGGATCCTTCTCTTTCTTTTAATGGGGATCTCAGCTTTTTCTGCACCTGTTAACTTTACAGGTTCTTCTATAATTTTCTGATTTTCCCCTCCATATTTATAAATAACAGCGCTTAGAGGAGGCAGATCAATTTCCATAGAATCATTTTTATTGTCCCATGGAGTCGGTTCAGATACAATATCACCGCGCGTCTGGAAACCTGCACCCCAGTATTTCGCATCGTCAGAACAAATTAACTCTTTCCAGGTACCTGCCAGCGGCACAGCAGTCCGGTAATTATACCGGGCAACAGGTGTTAGATTTAAAGCAATGAGCACTATATCATTTTGCTGTGTACCATTTCTGCAATAAATAAGTACACTGTGTTCTGCATCGTTTACTTTCATCCATTCAAATCCCTGCGGTGAAAAATCTCTGCTATAGAGTGCCGGTTCCGATGTATATAATTTATTAAGCTCTTTCACCAATTGCTGCAAACCTTTGTGCGGTGCAAACTGCAGCAAGTGCCAGTCGATGCTCTGATCGTGATTCCATTCTTTATACTGCCCCATTTCGCAGCCCTGAAACAGAAGCTTGGTACCGGGATGGCTGTATTGATAAACCAGCATCGTACGGAGGTTGGCAAAGCGTTGCCACTCATCGCCGGGCATTTTTTCCAGCAATGATTTTTTCAGATGCACCACTTCATCGTGTGAAAAAGGGAGCACAAAGTTCTCAGTGAAAGCATACATGATGCTGAAGGTAATCTGGTGGTGGTGATGTTTACGATAGATGGGGTCTGTAGAAAAATACTTAAGCGTATCGTTCATCCAGCCCATCATCCACTTCATGCTGAAACCAAGGCCTCCATTGTAAACGGGGTGCGTCACCTTTGGAAAGCTGGTAGATTCTTCAGCAATGGTTTGTACATCCGGAAATTCTTTAAATACACCGCTATTGAAATCCCGGATGAAAGAAATGGCTTCTAAATTTTCCCGACCACCATAAATGTTTGGTAACCATTCCCCTTTTTTCCGTGAATAATCCAGATGCAGCATGGATGCCACTGCATCTACCCGTAATCCATCAATATGATAGCGATCGAGCCAGTAAAAAGCATTGCTTATAAGAAATGAACGTACCTCGTTTCTGCCGTAGTTAAAAATGTAGCTTTTCCAATCGGGATGAAAACCCTTTCGGCTATCAGCATGCTCGTATAAGGCAGTGCCGTCAAAATTCATCAAGCCATGAGCATCTCCCGGAAAATGAGAAGGTACCCAATCAAGAATAACTCCTATTTCATTTTTATGCAACTCCTCAATGAGGTACATGAGGTCCTGGGGCTCACCGAAGCGAGAGGTGGGTGCATAAAAGCCCGTAACCTGATAACCCCAGGAGCCATAAAATGGATGTTCCATTAATGGCATCAATTCCACATGGGTAAAATGCATCTCCTTAGCATAATTCACGAGATCACTGGCAAGATCACGGAATCCCAAAACTTTTTCAGGATCATCAGGACTTCTGCGCCAGGAGCCAAGATGCACTTCGTATATGGCAAAGGGTTGGTTAAGCTGATTTTTTGTTTTTCGCAATTCCATCCAGTGCTGGTCTTTCCATTCGTACCAGGTGTCCCAAATGATAGAAGCCGTTTGAGGCGGACGTTCCCAGTAATGAGCAAATGGGTCTGATTTTTCGAGCTCTTGCGCACTAATGTTAGATTTTATGAAATACTTATATGCTTCCCCTTTTCCTATATTGGCAATCCATCCTTCCCATATTCCTGAATCATCCCAGCGTGGAAGCAATTTATGCACTTCATGGTTCCAGTGGTTCCAGTTACCAATTACTGAAACAAATGCTGCATTAGGTGCCCATACACAGAAGTAAGTACCGGTCACCCCTTTATGATCCCGAACGTGACTACCAAATTTTTCGTAAAGCTTAAAATGCTTACCCGATTTAAATAGGAACATATCCAAATCAGTAAGAAGGGAAAAGTTTTCTACCGGCTGAAAGGTGTTTGCCGGCGCCTTTCTTTTATCACTGTTGGTGTTAGGCTTCATACTCTTCAATTACTGTAAAAGTAGGAATAGAATCAGTTGAAACTAAGGCAACATTTAGCCAGGCCATTTTCTTTAACTGCATCTGTTATGTAACTTATGGTTGTTACCCTACGACTGATGGATGGTTCTTAAGCATTTTTTAGCTCAGTTCGGTCAAGGTTATCAATAAAAGAAATATTATGCGACTATACTAAAAGTTTTTGTCTATGCCGCAACGCCATAATACTTTAGCTTTGTTCTGCCGGATTCATTCTTAAATTCCTGACTTACTGATTTTATTATTTCCTGATGAAAATATGCTGCCTGAAATTTTTTCAAAGCCTTAAGTATTTAACTTCAATCATATTGCTGCTTGTTAATTGCTCAGTTTCTTTTTCGCAACAGACGCCTTCAAGCTCAACTACTCAAATAAGTCTGGTAGCAGCAAACGCACAGGAAAGCACTATTAAATTTAAACCAGGGCAAATACAACAAACATCAGTACCTACCGGTAAAGGTGACGCGGTTATTATTTCCATAGAAAAAGGCACTCCTCTCCTGGAAGCCGGAAGCCCGGATCTTCCGAAATTAACCTCATCTGTTATTGTTCCTGATAATGAGCATATGGATGTTAATGTGATAGACAGTAAATACACTGATTATTTAAATATAGATGTTGCACCATCAAAAGGAAGTATTTTAAGAACAACAGATCCTGATGGCATTGTTTATACCTACGGTGAAACATACAGGCAGAATAAATTTTTTCCTGAAAAAATAGCATCTCTTCGTGATCCTTATATAATGCGGGATTACCGTGCACAAACAGTTGTTGTTTTCCCGGTGCAGTATAACCCGGTTACTAAAACACTCCGTATATATTCTGAGATCACCGTAAAAGTTAGTCCTTCCATTTCGGGAACATCCATAAACATATTAAAGCAACCCCAAACCACAGAAATTGACAGGCACTTTGACCGCATATACCGTGATCATTTCCTGAATTTTAAAATAGCAGCAAGAACCACACTTCCGGCAAAAGATTTCGGCTCTATGCTTATTATATGTTATGGACCTTTTATAAACGCAATGCAGCCGTTTATTCAATGGAAAAAGCAGGAGGGAATTCAAACGGATATTGTTGATGTTGCCAGCATAGGCAATGATCCCGTTTTGATTAAAAGTTACATAGTAAACTATTACAACACCCATTCGCTCACTTATCTGTTGCTGGTAGGTGATAATGCTGAAGTATCTTCAAGTAAAACAAATGCGGGTGCTTCCGACAATGAATACGGCTATATTCTGGGTGATGACCATTATCAGGAAATATTTATTGGCAGATTTTCGGCAGAAAAAGAACAGCAGGTGATAACACAGGTAGAGCGCACTCTTTCTTATGAAAAAAATCCGTTGCCTGATAATTATTATTCAGTAGGTGCGGGCATTGCTTCTGATGCGTATACTTTAGGGGATGATTATGAGCATGACTGGCAGCATGAGCAAAACATCAGGACACAACTGCTGGGATTCACGTATTCTAATGTTTATGAATTGTATGACGGAAACCAGGGAGGCAATGATGCTGCCGGGGATCCTTCCAGCAGTGATCTGGCTGCTATCGTTAATAGCGGTGCAGGATTAATCAACTACACAGGGCATGGCAATGCTACAAGTCTGGGTACTACAAATTTTGATGGAGCAGATGCTGAGGCATTAAACAATACCAGTCAGTGGCCGTTCATCTGGGTAGTGGGATGTCAAACCGGGAACTTTACGTCTACTACCTGCCTGGCGGAATCGTGGGCACGCGCAACCTATAACGGATTACCTTCAGGCGCAGTTGCTTCATTTATGTCAACCGTTGATCAGTACTGGAGTGAGCCTATGGAAGCTCAGGATCAATTCAACAATTTACTTACAGATTCAAATACGGATATTCAGTCCAGTACATTCGGTTATCTTTCCATAAACGGTTGCTTTAGCATGAATGATAAATACGGTGTTACCGGGTTTGAAATGACCGATACCTGGACTTTATTCGGTGATCCGTCGCTTGCAGTGCGAACGGCTTTTCCTTCTATTATTAGCGTTTACCACGATTCCGTGATGTACACAGGAGACACCACATTTATTATTTCATGTGATGACGAAAATGCTATTGCATCTTTTAATCTTGGTGATTCTCTTATCGGGAAAGCAGAGGTAGAAAATGGAATGGCGTTAATTACTTTTCCTGTATTGCAGCAGCCTGATACCATTACCCTTACAGTAACTTCTTTTAATAAAACTCCATATAATGCCAGAGTGCCGGTGCTGTATTCAAATGATCCCAATGTATCAGGCACTGAGGTAATAATAAATGATATAATCGGCAACCATAACGGGCTTGCGGAATCAGAAGAAACAATTTCAGTGGGTGTTACTCTTAAAAATGCCGGACTGAGTGTTGCCTCGGGTGTAAGTACAATACTTAATTCTACATCATCAGCAGTTACAATTATTGACTCTTCACAATTTTTCGGTGTAATTGCAGATACTTCAGCTGTTACAGAGGCTGGCGCCTTCACATTTATAGTTGACGATTCGGTGGCTGCGGGAGAGTTAATACCTTTTACTGTAACCATCAGCGATAGCGACCATCACATCTGGACTTATAGTTTTTCAATTTTATTATATGCTCCAAAGCTTGAAGTCTATAGTTTGATTGTAAAAGATTCTTTTCCTGGCAATGGGGATCATTACCTGGATGCGGGAGAAACGGATGTTTTAAGTATTGTTATTCAGAACATGGGAAATGGTTCCGCAGGAAATTTAACGGTCTCGTTAAGCTGCAATATTGCAGCTATTACTTTAGAGGATTCTTTATACTACATCTCTGTGATTGCCGCTGGTACATCAGCTTCAGCCCTATTTAATGTTTCAATGCCTTTCGGCAATGTATTGGCGGGTACCGAAGTTTTTTTTACCTGTACGGTAACTGCAGGAGCTTACTATGCCACTACTACTTTTCCGATAATTGTTACCCCTCAGATAGACAATTTTGAAACCGGTGATCTCTCTCTTTTCCAATGGATAAATGATGGAAAAAAGCCCTGGTTCCTTACATCTGAATCACCGTATGAAGGAATATATTGCATCCGTTCCGGCAAGACAGGGGATAATGAATCTTCAAGTCTACAGATAACGCTGGATGTCAGTCGCAATGATTCCATTTCTTTTTACAGAAAGGTTTCTTCGGAAGCTAATGTTAATTATCTTAAATTTTTTATAGATGATATTTTCGAGGGTGGCTGGAGCGGTATTACACCATGGACCAGGGAAAGTTATCCTGTAATTACAGGCACACATACTTTTAAATGGACGTATATAAGAGATGGATCTCTGGCAATTGGCGAAGATTGTGCATGGCTGGATCTTATAGATTTTCCACCTTCGGGTCTTTTTTCAGGTATTCATGCCAATTCTAATTCAGATCTTTCATTTACCAGCTATCCAAATCCATTTGCTGATAATACTATTGTTAGCTACGAATTAAAAAAGTCTGTTAATGTCACGCTTAGAACTTTGGATGTTTCCGGAAATGTAATGCAAAAACTTATTCAGGATCAATATCAACCTGCCGGTATATATCATTTTGCCTTGGACGGATCTGTATACCCTAATGGGATTTATTTCTGTCAGTTAAGCACGGAAGGAAAAAGTTTCATTCGAAAACTGATCATTAACCATTAGCCCGCGGTCCTTAAGCAGGCATTGATTGAAAATATGTATTTGAGTCTATAATCTTTTTATAAATTAGTTTCTTATCTTTTGATCATAAAAAAAAACTTGAACATGCCGACGAGCACAAACCAGGAAAAAGGGGTAAATCAGGAAAAGTTGAAAGCGCTTAAGCTTACCATGGAAAAGATAGATAAGACTTATGGAAAAGGCACCATTATGAAGCTTGGCGATACGATGATAGAGCCAATTGAGGCTATTTCCACCGGATCAATCGGGTTGGATATTGCATTGGGAGTAGGCGGTTTTCCAAAAGGTAGAGTAGTTGAAATTTATGGTCCCGAGTCCTCGGGAAAAACAACGATTGCGCTTCATGCCGTAGCAGAATCACAAAAGAAAGGCGGTATCGCAGCCTTTATAGATGCCGAGCATGCATTCGATAAATCTTATGCCCAGAAGCTGGGAGTAGATGTAGAGAATCTTCTGATTTCGCAGCCGGATAATGGAGAACAGGCACTTGAAATTGCAGACAACCTGATTCGCTCCGGCGCTATAGATATTCTTGTAATTGATTCTGTTGCCGCATTGGTTCCAAGGGGGGAACTGGAAGGCGAAATGGGGGAAAGTAAAATGGGGTTGCAGGCAAGGTTAATGTCGCAGGCGCTCCGTAAGCTCACTGCTACCATAAGCAAAACGCATTGCTGCTGCATCTTCATTAACCAGCTTCGTGAGAAGATTGGTGTAATGTTTGGTAATCCTGAAACCACCACCGGGGGAAATGCTTTAAAATTTTATGCCTCTGTACGTCTTGATATTCGCCGTACGGGCCAAATAAAAGATGGCGATGTTATCGTTGGAAACCGGGTAAAGGTGAAGGTGGTAAAAAATAAGGTTGCGCCTCCGTTCCGTTTTTCTGAATTTGATATGATGTATGGAGAAGGAATTTCCAAAGAAGGAGAAATTGTGGACATGGGGGTTGAAATGGGTATCGTAAATAAGAGCGGATCCTGGTTCAGCTATGAGAGTGATAAGCTTGGACAAGGTAGAGATGCGGTAAAACAATTATTAAGAGATAATCCGGAGCTTGCTGAAGAAATAGAAATGAAGATTAAAGAAAAAGTTTTAGGACCTGAGCAAGTAGCTAAAGTGGAAAAAGAAGAAGATTAATATAAGTCGCTATTGAGGTCCCCTGTCATATAAATATTCAAAGGAATTTTAACTTAAATTTTTAACAATACATGAAACGTACTGCCACTGCCGTCTGGAACGGCTCCGGGAAAGAGGGAAAAGGAAATCTCTCCACTCAAAGCGGAGTTCTTAATAAAACACAATATTCCTATAATTCAAGATTTGCTGAAGGAACAGGAACCAACCCTGAAGAGCTGATTGCTGCAGCGCATGCAGGGTGCTTTACCATGAAGCTCACCTTTGCATTGGGTGAAGCCGGCTTTACTCCTGATTCACTTGAAACCACTGCTGCCGTTACCCTCGAAAACAGTGTAATTTCTTCATCTCATCTAACAGTGAAAGGAAATGTGCCCGGTATCAGTCCTGAAAAATTTAAAGAGTGTGCGGAGAATGCAAAAGCTAATTGCCCTGTTTCCAAGGCATTGAATATGAATATTACAATGGAGGCCGAATTGGTTACTTCTACTGTGAATACACCATAATCCGGATACCATTCTCTATAATTCAAATTTATTTTTTAAGGAGTTTTATCTTGCCGGTTAAGGCATTACATAATGTTTTAATTAATGTTGCAACACTAACCATAACAAGTTAAAAAAAGATGCAATTCCTGAAATAGAAGCTGTGTGAGAGTTCGCGATTCTCAGGTGGAGCCATTCGGGATTGGCGATTCTTTGATTATCCCGATCATCGGGAAAAGTAATAAAAAAATTCTTATGCAGGAAGAATATTCCGATAGCCCCCGCGAATCATTTGAAGACTCTTCCGAAGGTGAAACCATCCTTGTAAAAACATTTGGCAGCGCCGTTTACGGAATTGACGCCATGATCATTACTGTTGAAGTTGCAGTAGGCCGCGGTGCCAACCGGTATATGGTAGGGCTGGCAGACAAAGCAGTTCAGGAAAGTATGCTGCGTATAGAAGCGGCTTTAGGCTATTGCGGCTATCGCATGCCCCGTAGAAGAACCGTGATTAACCTGGCTCCCGCTGATGTAAAGAAGGAAGGCTCTGCCTATGACCTCACCATTGCTATGGGTATTCTTGCAGCTTCCAACCAGGTGCAGGGAGATCGCTTAAACAGATACATCATCATGGGTGAACTTTCACTCGATGGAACGCTGCAGCCGGTGAAGGGTGTATTGCCTATTGCAATAGAAGCACGGAAAGCTGGCTTTGAAGGATTTATTCTGCCGAAACAAAATGCACGGGAAGCGGCAATAGTAAATAACCTTAAGGTGTTTGGCGCAGAGAACATTACTGAAGTAGTAGAATTTTTTAACGGCAGCAGGAACCTTGAACAGGTGATTATTGACACACGTAAGGAATTTTCTGAACAGCAGAATCACCTCGACTTTGATTTCTCTGATGTAAAGGGACAGGAAAATATAAAGCGGGCATTAGAGATTGCCGCTGCCGGTGGTCATAATGTAATTCTTATTGGTCCGCCCGGTGCAGGTAAAACCATGCTTGCCAAAAGGCTTCCTACTATTCTTCCACCGTTATCGCTGCAGGAAGCTTTGGAGACAACCAAGATACATTCAGTTGCGGGGAAGCTACCTGCGGAGGCATCTCTTGTTTCCGTTCGTCCTTACAGGGCTCCGCACCATACAGTGAGTGATGTTGCGCTTGTAGGCGGAGGCGTAAATCCGCAGCCTGGCGAGATTTCACTGGCTCACAATGGCGTGCTATTCCTGGATGAGCTTCCAGAATTTAAACGCGCTGTTTTGGAGGTATTACGTCAGCCGATGGAGGAAAGGCGTGTCACAATTTCCCGCGCACGGCTTTCGGTAGAGTATCCGTCGAGCTTCATGCTTATAGCTGCTATGAATCCGTGTCCATGCGGCTATTACAACCACCCCGACAAGGAGTGTGTGTGTGGCCCGGGTGTGGTTCATAAATACCTCAACAAAATTTCAGGGCCATTGCTGGACCGCATCGATCTTCACGTGGAGGTAACGCCTGTTCCTTTCAAGGAATTATCGAATATTAAATCATCTGAAAAAAGCGCGAGCGTGCGTGAGCGGGTGATTAAAGCACGCAACATCCAGGAGAACAGGTTTAAAGAACAGAAAGATATTCACTGCAATGCGCAGATGACCACTAAGCTCATGCGCGAATATTGTATTGTCCCGGCAGCTGGAGAAAATATGATTAAAACGGCGATGGAGAAACTAGGATTATCCGCACGTGCCTATGACCGTATCCTGAAAGTATCGCGCACCATTGCCGACCTTGAGGCCAGTGATGAGATAAAGATCGAACACCTCGCAGAAGCCATTCAGTACCGGAGCCTGGATAAAGAGAATTGGGCGGGATGAGTGGTTAGTCCGGATTGTAATCCGGACTTCTTGAGAAAGGGATTAAAAATTCCCTTACTATATGATCGTTTTAATCCTCTTAAAAATAATACAATATGGGTTTCAAATATCAGGCGAATAATCCGGAAGGAATTTATTTCATCACCTCAACAATTGTTCAATGGATTGATTTCTTCACCAAAAGGGCACTTCAGGAGGTAGTAATCGTTCATTAAAGTATTATGAACGAGAAAAAGGGCTTATCATTTTTGTATGGAGTTTAGCCAGTCATTTGAATTTGATTGTTGAAGCAAGAAAGCACGAAATAACACTACCTGACATCATGCAAGCTTTTAAGAAACATACTTCGAAATTTGATTATCAAGCCATTGCAGAGATAAATGAAAGCAGGCAAAGCTGGTTAATGAGTGCATTAGAATACGCTGGCCGCAACAATCGAAAAATAAAAGAATATAAAGTGTGGCAAGATGGTTATCATCCTGAAAAATTAATCACTCATAAGTTTTGTATGCAAAAACTGAACTACGTACATTACAATGCAATTGAAGCCGGATTTGTAAATGAACCTCACCATTATAGTTTGAGTTCAGCAATTGATTATGCAGGAGGAAAAGGAATAATGGATGTTGAATTTCTGGAATGATTAAATTAGATTTCGAATTTGAAATCCGAATACTTAGTCGGACGGGATTACAAATCCCGACCAACAAGGAAGGCATAATTATCAGCTATTCCATCCATAGAATGGATGTTTTATCTGGTGCAAGCGTTTTATCTTTTTAAAAAATTTATTACTCTAAGAAACTCAACAAGTCAATTTTTTATTGAGGATGCCTTCTATTAAAGGTATATCCTGCACTTACACCTATCCAGGGTACATATTTGTGCGCTATAGAGGGAATTTTTTTATTGAAAGGCCACCCTGAAACAAATGAAGTAAATGAATTATTCATCCTGACCGCATTCACCGGATAAACATTAAATCGAAAAAAAAGAGCTCGCCGTTCAAAATCCTGAATTCTTAAACCTATAGAGGGAATAAAATAATGCTGAACTGTTTTTGTCGGATCTTCATAGCCTGCATTATCAGTCCAACCTATGCACCAGATATAATTTTCCGCCAGTTCCACGTGGTATGTATTTTTCCCATAAAGTATACTAACTCTTACCGGAAATCTGAGCACCCTGTATCCCCATACGCCTGGGGCAATCCCAGCTTCTGCTGCTACCTTAAAGTTTTTTATAGGTAATTTAAAAGCCAAATCGTAATTCAATGAAACATATGCGCCAGCACCCCCCGCACCGAAAGCTTCCATATTTAATGTACTGGAACTGATATTTTGCCCGTTGGTTGGGTTAGAGGCAATTAAGCGAATCATGCTGAGGATACAAATGAAACGACATTTCATGTTGAGATCATTTTAAAAATTTTTCACGATCTAAGAGAATACCGCTATTACTGAACAGCGCAGCAACGTATAGGCAATCGGCTATTCCGTCCATGGAAAATTCAAAATCTTCATCCGGTCGTAAGCGAATGACAGTTATTACCTTGCCCAGTATGTTGTATATTATTAAAGAGTAGAACTCATGACGTCTATTAATAGAAGGCGAAAGGCTAACCTTATAATTCCGTCCATCACTGGAAAAGATATTAAATAAATTGTGATCAGCTAAAGAAGATGAATCTGCTGCGCCTTTGCCAAGCGGATTCTTTTGACAGTTGTTTGGAGGGGGACCGGTAGTAAATGATCTGGTAGCGCAGCCAGAGACTCCGCAGGCATTTTGCAACTGAACAGTATAAGTATAGCTTCCATTAGGGTCCAACGGTGACATGGTGCTATACCATACAGATCCAATTTGCTTATTCAAGCCGGGAGTCATATTTGTGCAAGAGCTACCTTCGTTCCAAAGTCCAGTAGTAAAACTATTTGGTAAAACAATACGGGCCTCGTAATAACACGTGCCGCTGAGTTGGGAATGAGAAATAATGGTAGGAGTAGCAGGCGCTGCAATAGGCACAAATATGTTAAGAGTGTTAGTTTCCGTATACCCAGAAGGAAATGTGGAGGTAAGCGTTAGGGGATACGTTGTATTGCCGGGCAATGATGACTTGGGAGTAGCCCATACTTCAAAAGGATAGTTTTGGGAATTACCTGTGGGTGAAACCGTAAAATTAGTCTGATCCCATGTGTATGTAACTCCAGGAAAATATGACGCCTGAATGGTGGCTCCTCCGGTTCTACATATAGTTGTTGGCAAAATATTAAAATAAATCGCTTTATACCCTGCTTTTTTATAAACCCTAATGTAATCAATTTGTAATGATTGTGGAAGATCCGTAGGTATTATGAGATCATTAAGGTTTCCAATTGAATTTGGTCCGGTGCCTAATCGTAATGCCAAAGGATAAAGCGGCTGATAGTATTTTACATCGCAGTTATTACAACAATCAGATGGCTCTTTGATGGCGTATAAATTAATGGCTCGAGCTTTCACACCGTTGAGAAACCAAACGATAGAATCAGCAGCCCATTTGACAGAAAAATCCATCCAATCACTTGATAAATCTAAATCTTTCCCCTTCCTGGTTTGCATACTACAATTTCGCAATCATCTTTTTTTTATACGGTTGTACGTCAGCTGAACATCCTGAAACACCAGTACCATCTTGCCAGTGGCAGATGCTACAAACCTATTTAGATCCTTACCATTAGTTTCATATAAATCAATCTCAGAGTAATAAGGATAACAATTATATAGCTACACAGAAGAACCCAAGCCTAGCTTTATAGGTATCTTTACTCTTGCCTCAATGAGACTACCATAGGTAAAATAATAAGGTTTGAAACTGGGGTCGCTGAGACTAAATGATTTTATTTATAACCATACTGATGAGCCCATTCCCTGCTTGATCGGTATTTTTACTCTTCCCTCAACTAGGCTGTTGGTTGTAAAATAGTATGGTTTGAAGTTAGGGTCACTAACGCTGAATGATTTTATTTCACCGGCAGAATAAGGGCAGCCTACATAATATGTATTATTGATGGGTATAGTGCATATCCCATTACTAACAGAGATTATGTTCGGGTTCATGGCTATATTCCTATTACTGGTACCATTACCATCATCTACAGGTGTACTCCTGTTCCATTTTGTTAAGTCTAATGAAGACCCGCTAAAGGTTTCCTCAAAAATTAAATTATATCCGGGCTTTGTTGCGGGATTGTTAGCGCCCGTAGGAGATACACAAATAGTTGGTCCAATTTGAGCATAACCTGTTTTAAGCAATTAAAAAGAAAAATAAGGAAAGTATTTTTTTCATATAAAACAGTTTATCAATAATACAAATTTTTCTAAAACTTAACTATGCTAAAGCTTATGATGGCAACCCATTCATCTAAATCAACTACATTGTGAAAAATTTAACTGAATCGCACTTTGCCGTTGTTGATCTGGGCAAAGGTTCAGTTAAGGCTGACCAACAACTGTGTAAGCGGCTTCTATAAGGTCTTTAAGGCCATTGCCGGTCCCCTGACCGGCGACCAGAGGGTAGGTTAAATGCGATTATGTTCATGAGAAATCAACCCATATATTTTTTCAACAAATAGTATCAGGCTTTATTTATACTGCATAAATAATTGCACTATTAAATGACCTCCACTGTCGTTGCCGGTCAGGCGACACGGCAACGGCTGCACCGGATACCAACAAGGGCAAAAGAACTGCCCATATACATGGTATGATTTGTTGTATAACTGGGATCAAAGGCAATTGCTTCTGCTCTGCCCGTACCATAGTAATGATTACAACCATTACAAGCAGGTGATCCGATAGGGCCTAACGGCAACCATGTTTGTGCCATTAAACTGACTGTATTCTGCAATAATGCAATTAAATAAAAAAAAATAATTTTTTTAATCACGTAAAGATTTATTGGATGATAATTTTTTTAATCACGAAGACTTTTTGATTATTTAACCAAATCCTGCAGATATATACTCCAGGCGAACCGGGTTTTAAAAATAAAATCGTCTGGTCATAATTCCTTGACCGTTCAGATTGTAAAGACCTGCCAAGCACATCAAATAGATATATATCATCCTGAGTTTTTACTCCAGTAACGTAAACCGGCTCACCTGTTTTTACCGGTACAGGTAATATTTTTATCTGCTGTTCTGAAACTTCTTTCAGCCCTGAAGGCAATGAGCAAGTAGACGGATCAAAGTATGGGGAATAATAGATAGATGATTCTCCTTGGTTTAGGCAAGCAAGATGGGAGCCGCCTTCAAAACCAGCCATCTGAATGATTGTTTTCAAAAAACCACCCGTATAACCAATGCCTTCAATAAGAGTTAGAGAATCATGTATAGTTCCGTAAAGAACAGAGTTCAGTTTAAATTGTTTTCTGTAACTGCCATCTGCTATCAGTACAGAGTCAATACCCAGAACGTAAACTTGCTGGGCTTTCGAGGAAATATAACCGTCGGGAAGTGTGTCTCCTATTTGCAAATCAAAGTCATAAAGCAAATCATCATTATCCCCAAAAACGTCTCTGAAATAAACCTTTTTATTAAGGGTATCCTCCCTTAAAAGATGATAGGTAAAATGAGGAGCATTATAAACAGGCTCATTCGGAGGATTGAATTGTAATGAACCCTCTAATAGTTTGTGATAATGCAGGTTTTCAAAAAGAGTGTCAACCCCAACAGTGTAATATTCATATTCGCATGGATTGATAATGCAGCCGGGTACCTCAATATCAGCCGTAGTCCACATAGCACCGGAGTCAGGGAAAGGATGATAGATAGTTGACTGGGAAAAAGCTTCAAAAGGAAATACAAACAGAGTTAAAAAAAGAGGAAATATTTCATGGAAAAAAATATTGTACAACAAATTAGCTATATTTTTCTATGAATATAATAAAAATAAATATCCCCTTTACAAAGTTGGCATTTTTCACCGCAGCTACCGTCTCTATACTCCCTAAAGAAATAGGGAAAGGAATTTTTCATTAAGCAAACAGGCGCCAAACAAGCAGTAACTATTTTAAAATAATTATAACATTACAAAAAGATAGAAATATCCACCAGGCTTTCACGCTTTAATCAAACAGGTAAGTCATCCTCTTCATCTTTTACCCCTTCGAGAACCTCCTCCTCGGGCTTCTCATCTTTTTTAAGTTTGAGAATAAAATCAGTAGCCTTCTGTGCCTGACTACTTGCTAAGAATCGAACACCTCGCAGAAGCCATTCAGTACCGGAGCCTGGATAAAGAGAAGGCGGGGTAATGCTCGGGTTTAAATATTAATCCTTCACCCCATATTCCCTTATCAATTTTAATAACACTCCATTGGTCCAGCCAAAGCCATCCTGCAAAGGATACTCCCCTCCTCCGCCTGATAAGTGACATAGGTAGGCTCTGCCCTCATGCTTCGGGCTTTCAGTCTACCACCTCATTCGTACTCGCATAGGCGAGCCCGCAGTAACCACAAAGAAATATTGCAGTCACTTTCTGCTTATGCCAGCTGAGTGCTCTTTTACGGAAGTATAAAAAATATCTTAAAATCAAAAGAATTGAAGTCTATGATACCTTATGAAATTAAACAAGAGGAAATTCGGCAATTTTTTTCGTGAGGTTTGAAAAGAACTTAATATTAGATTGCTAGTTTTTATTGTTTTTCAAACTCATAATATGCTTTGACCTAAAAGTATATCCCGCGCTTATACCAATCCATGGTACAAATTTATTAGCAATTGTAGGAATCTTTCGATTGAATGGCCATTCAGAGAGAAATGAACTATTAATAGTTAGTTCATTTACCGGATATATATTAAATCGAAAAAATAATGCACGTCTTTCCAAATCTTGAATTCTCAAGCCTATAGATGGAAGTAAATAATGCTCCGTTACCATCGAAGCCTCATTATAAGAACTTACATTATACCAACGAAAACCCCAGACATAATTTAAACCCAATTCAGCATAATACCCCTTGTGACCATAAAGTATGCTACTACGAAGTGGAAATCTAAGAACTCTATTGTAGGCTTCCCCATTCATAGAGCCAGTTCCAAGTTAGTATTTGTATTCAAATCAATATAATTATTGTCATTATTATTACCAATGTGTTGAAATGTGGTAAACATGGCATTAGAAAAATTATTGAGA
>JACDDS010000025.1 GCA_013816805.1 Chitinophagales bacterium
GACAGACAGTGGACTTTTTTTGTTGGATGTGGAAAACGCGAAAAGCGTTTACCACATCATAATAATAGTAAAAAATCATGATGAAGATTTTTCAAATTGTTTATCCAACTCCTTATCTGTTGCAAGAGTTTTACTATCGATAAAAGTTTGCAATGGTGTTTTGCCAAAGCAGTAGCGGCCGCTGTGAGGTCTTTCGGTGTTATAAAACTCCATCCACTGGTCCAGGTCGGTTTGTAAATCATCCAAAGTTTCATAGAGTTTTTTGCGGAATGCTACGGCATAAAACTCTTCCTGTATGGTCCTGTGTAACCTTTCACAAATGCCATTGGATTGGGGGCTGCGCACCTGGGTCTTGCTGTGCTCGATGGCTTCAATACTCAAGTATAGTTCGTACTCGTGGTGCTCACGTTTGCCTTTGTATTCAGTTCCACGGTCTGTAAGCACACGTAGCAGGGCAATATCCTGCTCCTCAAAAAATGGTATGACTCTGTCATTGAGCAGGTCGGCAGCTGTAATGGCATTCTTACGGTCGTACACTTTGGCAAATGCTACACGGGTATAAGTATCAATAAAGGTCTGCTGATAAATACGCCCTACTCCCTTGATGGTACCCACGTAGTAAGTATCCTGTGCACCCAAATACCCGGGATGTTCCGTTTCTATTTCTCCTGTAGCTTCCCGCTTTTCTTTCTTTCGCTCCATAGCCATCAGTTGAGCTTCGGTGAGGATGAGTCCATCCTGAGCAATGCGCGATTCCAGGGCCTTGAGTCTTTTATCAAACACTTCCAGATCATGTCGTTGCCACACACATCGTACACCGGCTGCTGAGATAAAGATCCCTTTTTTCCTAAGCTCATTGCAGGCTCGCTGCTGACCGTAGGCCGGATAATCAAAGGCCATTCTGACAACGGCTTCTTCGACGGCCTGATCTACACGGTTTTTAAGGATCGGCTTACTGCGGCTGATCTCCTGCAATGCTACTTCCCCGCCTGTATCGTACAGCTGCTTTAAGCGATAGAAACTATCGCGGCTGTAGCCCATTACCTTACAAGCTTCAGATACATTGCCTAACTTCTGTGCTAACTTAAGCAGTCCTAATTTTGTTTTTACTAACTTGATTTCAGTTTTCATTTCTGACAGTTTAGGGGTTAATGAATTGTGTTAACTCAACTCTAAGTTAATCCCTGTCTGTCAGATTAAATGTTAGCTTTTACATCTAACCACACTGACCAAGAACAACAAACCGCCAACAAAAGTATTTAGAATTCTCAGGAGCGAGGGGAATGTAACGTGAACTGACGTAACTCTTTATTTCAGCCTCTCTTTCAAATCTAACCGGAATTTCCTTGCAGTGTCCTTTGCAATATCATAACCCGCATCTGCATGGCGGATGACGCCTATGGCAGGATCATTATTTAATACGCGTTTCAATCTCCGGTCTGCATCTTCCGATCCATCGCATACGATTACCATGCCTGCATGAATAGAATATCCCATGCCCACACCACCACCGTGATGTACACTTACCCAGCTTGCGCCGCCCGCAGTGTTGATCAATGCATTAAGAATTGGCCAGTCTGCAATGGCATCGCTGCCGTCTAGCATGGCTTCAGTCTCCCGGTTGGGCGACGCCACACTGCCGGTATCGAGGTGGTCGCGGCCAATCACGATGGGTGCTTTCACTTTACCTGTGCGAACCAAAGCATTAAAAGCCAGTCCCGCCTTTTCCCGTTCCCCCATTCCCAGCCAGCATATCCTTGCAGGTAATCCCTGGAAGGCAATTTTTTCCCTTGCCATTTTCAGCCAGCGGTGAAGTCCCTTATTTTCAGGAAACAGGTTCAATAATAATTCATCCGTAGTATAAATATCATTCACGTCGCCGCTCAATGCCACCCACCGGAACGGGCCTTTTCCTTCGCAAAACAAAGGACGGATATAAGCCGGCACAAAGCCAGGAAAGTCAAAAGCATTTTTTATGCCGCGTCTGTCGTGTGCCTGGCCACGAAGATTGTTGCCATAATCGAATGTGATGGCCCCTCTTTTTTGCAGTTCCAGCATCTGCAGAACATGCTTTGCCATGGTGTCGAGCGATCGTTCAATATATTCATCCGGATTTTTTTCGCGTAAGATTTTGGCTTGCTCTACGGTTAAGTTTTCAGGAAAATAACCGATCAGCTCATCATGGGCTGATGTCTGGTCGGTGAGTGTATCAGGTGTAATTTTTCTATCTAATAAACGCTGCAGTAACTCTACTGCATTACAGCAAACTCCAATGGAAACAGCTTCTCCATTTGTTTTTGCCTGCAGCGCCCAATCAATGCCTTCATCAATATCAGCAGTATATTTATCCAGGTAGCTTGTCTCAATTCTTTTTTTCATCCGCCATTCCTCCATTTCAGCGGTGAGGCAAATCCCTTCATTCATAGTAATAGCAAGAGGCTGTGCGCCACCCATTCCACCGAGGCCTGCTGTCACATTTAATTTTCCCTTTAAGGAACCTTTATAGTGTTGTTCCGCAAGTGATAAATAAGTCTCGTAGGTGCCTTGCACAATGCCCTGGGATCCAATGTAAATCCAGGAACCTGCCGTCATCTGTCCGTACATGATCAATCCCTTTGCATCAAGTTCCCGGAAAACTTCCCACGTTGCCCATTTCGGCACCAGCATAGAATTCGAAATGATTACTCGCGGTGCATCTTTGTGCGTGGGAAGAATGCCTACGGGCTTTCCCGATTGAACCAGAAGCGTTTCATCCTCATTTAAATCCCGAAGGGCTTTCAGGATAAGGTCATAGCTCTCCCAATTCCGGGCTGCTTTTCCCAGGCCGCCGTAGACAATTAAATCCTCAGGCCTTTCAGCCACGTCGGGATCGAGGTTGTTTTGAATCATCCGGTACGCAGCTTCCTGAACCCATCCTTTGCAGGTAAGCTGGGAGCCGCGCGGGGCATGAATGGTTTTCTTTTGCTGTTCGGTAATGGTAGCGTTAATTAACATGCGGAAAATTTAATGCAAAAATAGAGGGAAAATAAATTACTGCTCCTCAGAATCTATCTGGAAAAATATAATTCAAACCGGAGATTCTTGCCCTGGAAATTAATAAGCAACGTAGCAGTTTTGGATGATTTTATCTTCAAACCTCATAAGTCTTTGGCAGGGTTTCCACGAGCTTGCTGAAGAGCTCAGCCGTGGCGCGTGCATCGCTTAAGGCAGTATGCCGGTTGTCAACTGTAATATTGAAATGGTTAAATGCTTCATCTGAAGAAATAATTTTATCGGGTAAGATACCAGCGATATAAAGGAAATGCAATACCGAAGAAGTGTCGATTACGCGGTGGGAAATATAAGACCGGAATAACCTGCCATGCTGGTTAAAAAAATATTTTAAAAAGCGAAGATCAAAATTGATGTTGTGGCCCGCAAGGGTTACAGGTTTTTTATCCGGAAAATGGCGATCGATAAAAGCAATAAGATTTTCAAAGGCCTCTTTAGAAGGCAGCGCCTTATGGTTATGTTGTTCTATCTGGATATGGTTGACATCAAGCGCACTTTGGCTTACTGATTTTTTCCCGGTTTGAATTATGAACTCGCCCTCATCGATAATAATACCATCTTCCCAAACAACTAATCCTACGGATAGCAGCGCGTGCAGCTGAGGGTTCAGTCCGCCTGTTTCAGTATCGATGAATAAGAGTTTGTTGGTCATGCGGCAGACCCTCCGGAAGATTGCGTTTGTTGCTTTACCAGACCATTTTTTTCTTTCATCATAAAATAATAAAAAGACATTAGGGCCTCATTTCCACACAGTCTGAAATAGCGTTTAAATTTATCATGAAAAGTATAGGTTAGAATTACGCTCGCCCACAATAAGATCTTCCATAACTCTATTTGTTCAGAAACAATATGTTTTTTTATGATAAGAAGAAACACGATGTAAAAGGCAAACAGAAACGCCAGGGAACGGTACAGGTTATACTTCGCTAAAAAACTGTAGGTGCGCGTTTTAATATTTTCCTGATCTATTATAATATTTGCAAGCTTGTATACAGAATACCATTCCGCATCCGGATGTGCATCATTATTTTGTGTCATGTCAGAAAATTTAAGATCTCCCACGTTTTTATTAAAAACTTCATCGAAAGATTTTAAAGAGGCAGTTACCAGTTTTTCATTATTTGGTTCGTAATGTAAAGGTTTGAATGAAAAGATATTCCTGATAAATCTTCGTAAGAAATGGTATAAAGGATAGAAGTAATTATTAAATCCATTCTTTAACCTGAATGCTTCTATATTTTGATCCTGAGTGATTGTTTTTACAATATAGCGATAGGGCTTTTTATTGATGAAAAGAATTAAAGCATCTAATGTGGATTCCATAAAATCATATAATAGCTTGGACGTTACCTTTATTGCATGTCCGAGTATATAACTTATTATAAAAAGAATAAGGCCACTTACACCTGTTACATAGTTACTCTTTAAAAAAAATTGAAAGATGTTTGATTGTCCGGGTAAAATAATGGATTGAGAAGAGGTCCCGGTAAATAAAATATCCGGTAATATTAGCAGCAATAGCAGCAGAAATCCTGGAAACGCCAGGCTAAACACATCAAAAAAGAAATCCTCGAGGATTTTAATAATGTTTGTCATCCATTAGCAGTGCAGTGTATTGGTAAATTTAATTGTTGCGGGAAAAAAGTTCCTTATCGGTGCCTTAGAAATTATCAACACCCAATAAAATAGTGAAGCAATTCTCTATAGGATGTTCTTATTCAAAATTCTAAATCTTTTATTTCAGCCATTTCAGGTAAGGAGATAAGCTTAAAGCCATTATTTTCCAATCCCTTTTTAAATGCTAATTGCGCCTCGAAGTCTCCATGAACGAGGAATAATTTCTTTAGCCTGTCCCGGTTAAGATTATTTAAAAACTGTAGCATTTCATTGTGATCACCGTGGGCACTGAAGGAATCCATAATCTCCACTTTCGCTTTTAACTGATGCTCTTCCCCGAATAATTTAATGGGAGAAATACCCTTTCTAATCCTGGCGCCGAGTGAGCCATCGGCACAGTAGCCAACCATTAAAATGGTATTTTTTGGGTTGTCCATGTTATTGGCAATGTGGTGCACAATCCTTCCAGCTTCAGCCATTCCCGATGCAGAAATAATAATGCAAGGCTCGGATGAAAAGTTGAGCGCTTTGGATTGCTCCACTTCGGTTATGTATTTCAGATCATTAAACCCAAAAGGGTTGGGATCACTTTGTATGTATTGGCTGATCTGCTCATCAAAGCATTCAGGGTGATTCCGATAGATCTCTGTTGCATTTGTTGAAAGAGGACTATCCACGTAAACGGGTATATGCGACAACCTCCCTTCTTTATTCAATTGATCCAGCATGAATACAAGTTCCTGAGTGCGCCCTATACTGAAAGCCGGAACAATTACTTTCCCCCTGCGCTGCACGCAGCAATCCATGATCACCTTTAAAAAATATTCTTTATCATCCGGAAAAGTTTCGTGAAAGCGACCCCCGTAAGTTGATTCACTGATCAGGCAATCTACGTCCTCCATGAAAATAGGATCTTTTAAAATAGGACGATTAGGACGCCCGATATCACCGGTAAAACCGATTTTTTTTATACCATTGGCGGATTGAATAGTCAGTAAAATGCTTCCACTTCCGAGGATGTGTCCATTATCCCGGAAATAAGCGGTTACCCCGTCGTGCACTAAAAATTCTTTTTCATAATCTACCGCTTCGAATAACCGTAAGGCCGGATCCACATCGCTGTCTGTATAAAGCGGAGTAATGGGTGGCAAATTCCTTTTGAGCCGTTTCTTATTAATCCATTGGGCATCGCTCTCCTGGATATGAGCACTATCTCTAAGCATTATTGCGCAAAGGTCCTTTGTCGCAGAGGTGCAGAATATTTTTCCTGTAAAACCTTCCTTTACCAATTTAGGTATACGTCCGCTGTGATCAATATGCGCGTGAGAAAGAATAAGTACATCAATCTCTTTCGGATCAAAAACAAATTTTGAATTAAATTCATCTACATAATTCTGATTCCCCTGAAACATCCCGCAATCCAGCAAAATTTTATATCCATCGTCTAATATTACCAGATGTGAGCTTCCGGTTACTACACGGTCGGCGCCGCAAAATCTGATTTGCATGAGTTATAATTTAATGTTTTCTATGGATTCTCGGGTGAATGATGCAAAAGTTAAGAGATGAAAGATAAAAAGATTCATGAGTTACTGAACATGGCAGAACAGCATGATTGGCGGCTATTCATCTCATAAAATTCATAATTCATTTCTATTTTATAGTTTTAATCGCACAATTATATTTTACATGAACCACAAATACTATATATTATCACTTTCAGCAATTTTCTTCTATTCGATGAGGTCTGCTTATTCTCAAACTGATATTGCTACTCATCCGTATAATGTTTTGAACTACACTCTTACCCTGGATCTGTATAAGAACTACAGCGACCCTTTTCCGCTGGATTATACCGGAGTTGAAGAGATCACCTTACAGGCAGAGTCTTCACTGGACAGTCTCGTTATAAATGCTTCAAGCAGCTCGCTTACTATTGATTCTGTTTCCGACGATGCTACTTCTTTTTTCCAAACTACGGATACCCTTAGTGTAACGCTTAAGAAGACTTACAAATCGGGTGAGACAATACATGTGAAAATTTATTATCAGCACAGGGACAGGATCGACGGCGTATTTTATGGAGCTAAAAAATATGTATTTACCGATAGTAAACCCGAAGGTGCTCACCATTGGTTTGTTTGCTGGGATAACCCCGATGATAAAGCAACCACTGATATTACAGCTAAAGTACCCTCAGATGCACAGCTGGTCAGTAATGGAACCCTCGTAGATTCCATGCGGGTTAATGATACCCTTTATTACCATTGGGTAAGTAACGATCCTGTTGCAACTTATTTAATTGCCATTGCTTCAAGAAAAAATTATACTGTGGATAATCTGTCATGGCATTATCCCACGCATCCCAAGGATAGCATTCCGGTCATGTTTTATTATTTCAGTGATGAAAATCCTGCAGGAATTGAGGCGGTGTACGACACTATGCTAAACTATTTAAGCAGCCTGTTCGGTGATTACCCCTTTGACAAAGTTGCTTTCGCATCTGCAAATAGTTATTTAACCGGTACGGGTACAGAAAACCAAACCATTAATATTATCTGTTATAATTGCTGGTACGAATCCCTTATAATAAATCTGCTGACTCACCATTGGTTCGGAGATTTAATAACACCGGAAACATGGGCAGACATATGGCTCAGTGAGGGTTTTTCAAAATATGGGGAGGTTTTATGGGCCGAACACCAGTTTGGCAGTACGGCGGCGAAAGACACGCTTGAAAATTACCGCAACTATTATTTAGCGGAGAACCCCGGATGGCCTATTTATGATTCCAGCTGGGCTATTAAAACTCCAGGAGAGGCTACATTATTGAATAAAGCTATTACCTACAGCAAAGGTGCCTGTGTAGTGGATCAACTGCGGTACGTACTTGGCGATTCAACCTTTTTTAAATTGCTGAATGCTTATACCACCAATGATACTTTCAGGTTTAGCAATGCCAGTGTAAATGATTTGATGAGTTTCACAAATAGCTTAACGGGAGAAAACTACGATTGGTTTTTTAATGAATGGTTATTGGAGCCAAATCACCCGGTTTATGATAACGTACTTTCTATCAGCAATCCTGCTTCCGGTGTTTGGAATGTTACAGAGTCCATTAATCAGATACAATCAAACGCTCCCTTTTTTCAGATGCCGATAGAACTGAAATTTAATTTTTCTGACGGAAGCGATACCCTCATTTCTGTTTTTAATGATGTTAATCACCAGGTCTTTGATTTTTCTTTCTCTAAGTCAGTAGATACCCTGATTTTTGATCCCAATGATCACATTCTGCTTAAAGAATTCGGATATAATACTGCAATTACTGAGACCGCCTCTTCATCAGCTTCCTGGTGTTTTGTATCTCCGAATCCTGCAAAAGAAAATGTAACCATCAGTTATTACACCATAAAAGGTTTACCGGTTTCTATCGCCGTTTATAACAATCAGGGAATTAAAGTTTCAAATTTAGAAGCACTATCACAAAGCACTGGCTGGAACAGAATGAATCTGGATTGCACAAAACTTCCTTCCGGTTTGTATTATTTAAATGTTCGTTTGAAGGATGAAATCGCAGTAAAGAAAATTGAGATTTTAAAATAACAGGGATAGCAGCTTACAAGAATTATCTTTGACATTAGTGAAAAAAAGTGTTCAGAATATTCTATCGGCGTTCTTAATTGTAGCATTTGTATTTGCTATTACGCCAAAGGAATTTATTCACGCTTTTTCAGACCACCAGGATACTGTAGATTACCATACCGGCGCTATTTCGGTTGGCACTAATCATATTCACTGCCAGATACTGCAATTGCAAATACAGCAATTCAGGCCATCGGATAAAATCGCCCTGAGTGCTGTAGTTTTCCTGAATGAAGCAATCGTTGTTTCTGCATCTAACTCCATAAAGTTCATTACTGAACAAAAGGTCTTTCTTCGCGGCCCTCCCGGGTACAGCTGTTAATATTCAAATTATTCTGAAAGACCATTTTCACCTTACCATAGCGATCCGCATTGGTATAATCTATTTATAATGCAATTATTTAATAATAAAATAGCTCCTGGAATATTATTTTTCATGTTCTTTATTTTTTTTCTTACTAATAAAACAAAGGCTCAAACATCATCTGACACTACAGCTACTGACTCCTCTCTTCTAAAAGAAATTGAATCAGAGATGCAAACTACCACACCAGTCAATAATCCCCAACGCGGTGCTGCTTCTGCAAACCCGGATATCAGCGTTATAGGAGATTTCCAGGGATCGTACAATAGCATTGCAGAGAAAAATTTTGACTTCTACTTAAATGAAACCGAAATATCCCTTCAATCTGTAGTAGATCCTTATGTACGCGCAGATTTTTTTCTTTCTTTCGGTAGAGATCCCGAAACCCATAAATATGGAGTTGATGTAGAGGAGGGATATTTAACTTCCTTATCGTTACCTGCTCATCTTCAGTTGAAAGCAGGGAAATTTAGGGAAGCCCTGGGAAGAATTAATCCTGCACATCCGCATGCACTTCCATTTATCGATCTTCCTGATGCTTTTGTAAATTATTTCGGAGAGGAAGGTTTGAATGATGAAGGAGCATCCCTGAGCTGGTTACTTCCCAATAATGCTTTTTACCAGGAGCTTACTTTCCAGGTGACCAGTGGATTTTCTGAAACGCCAAGTTTCGAAAGGAACACCGGGAACAGGTTTATTTATTTGGGCCATTTAAAAAATTTTTGGGCACTTACAGATAATGCAACAATAGAATTTGGGGTTACGGGAATTACTGGCGCGAATGATTCATCCCACACTACCAATTATAGCTGCCGCCGATTTAACGTATAAGTGGAAACCGGTGCAGCTAAATACATACCACTCGCTTACCTGGCAGAGTGAGTTTTTTTATAGCAATAAAAACTTCCTGGAAAATGGCACTGTAAATTCTTTCGGCCTGTACTCTTTCCTGCAATACCAGATTGCAAAACGATGGTTTGTAACGGCGAGGTACGATTTTTCGGAAATGCCATATTCATCCTCATTTCATCAAAATGCTGTCTCAGCAACCTTTGAATGGTATGCTACTGAATTTCAGAAAATCGGCATTGAAGGGAAAACAACTTTTGACAATAACCCAGATCCTTATTATGAACTGTGGCTGAGATGGATTTTCGTGATTGGAACTCACGGTGCACACATGTACTAATATCATTTATATACTAATAATAATTCAATTAAAATGAAAAATAAAGTATCATCTATTATTCTAGTATTCATCATACTCTCTGCATTTACTCAGGCAGCGACTATTAAGGTGGTTACCACTTTAATGGATCTCCGAAGTATTGCCGAATTGATAGGGGGCGATAAGGTTTCAGTAACCTCCATTGCAACCGGCTACCAAAATCCGCACTTCGTAGATCCAAAGCCGAGCTATATTATTAATCTTTCAAATGCGGATCTTTTTGTGACGGTGGGCCTTGATCTGGAAACCGGCTGGTCACCGCAGCTGGTCAGCAGCTCACGCAACAATGCTTTGCCCCATTTATAGCCAGGCTATTCATTATATTCTAGTAGTAACAAAGGAAAATTTATTTTTAAATCTAAGTACATATCTCTCAAAATATTTATATGATAGAGTTGAAATAATAATTGTAGTAGTTAATGAAATAATAGCAAGAAATAAATTAATTAAAGAATTGTTTGCATAATCGAATTTTAATAAATCAAAGATAATTTTAATGAATATGATTATCATTGGGTGATATAGATACATACCATAGGTATATTTTCCCATTTTTGAACAAAATGAAGTTTTAGAGTCATTGTTGTTGTCAACCAAAATAAGAATTATTAGGATATAAGTTAATGGTAATCCAATGAGTGAGAGGAAATAAATAGTTTTGAAAAATGGAGATAATATTATAAATATCAACGAAGTGAAAATGATAAAATGAAATGTTGTGGATTTAATTATGAACGAATTGGGTCTTACCTTTTTTAGCTGTGAATAAAATATTGCTCCGATACAGCCAGTCATTAAGAATCGAATGTTTCCAAAAGTATGAAAGTAATTTTCACTAGGGAATTCTATAACATACCAAATGGAGAATAGAAATAAAAATATTGAGAATATTAATAACAATGTTTTATTTCTAATAATTATGAAAATTATTGGCCAAAACAAATAAAACTGTTCTTCGATTGCGACACTCCAAGCTATTCCAACATTTGGAGCTTGGTTTTCCATGTCAAAATTGTTTAAGAACAACAAGTTCTTTATGAGACTACCGTTAAATTTAAACGTATTAAATAAATTTGGTAACACGAAAATGCCTAATACTAAAATCAAATAATAAAGCGGCCATATTCTCAATATTCGTCTGGTGTAAAAAAATAATAAGCTAATTGAACCTTTTGTTAATTCTTCTTTAATCATTAAAAAAGTGATTAGAAAACCACTTATGACAAAGAAGATATGAACACCAATACCACCTGTAATAGTTAAAGTGTCAATTATGGTTTTCAAAATTTTATTACCTGTCAAATTAGAGAATGATGGTGAAAATGCGTGTTGCCAAAACACTAGAAAAAAAGCAATAAATCTCAATTCATCAAGTTTTTTAAAATATAATCCAACTCCCATTTATTAATTTGTTTAAGTCTTGTCATTTATTTGACAAGTGGGCATTTATTTAACGTAGCTATAACCGACGGGTATTTCGGAAGACATGGAATTCAATGAAAGTCGGGCCTGGAACTGCAGCTTGGTATTGTGTTAAAAGTTTAAGATAAGTACTTTTGCCTGGCTTTATTCGTCAGCGGAAACTACTGCGGATAGCGGTTTGCAGCCTGATTGCGTCAACGTCCAGCCCATTATAGCATTACTTTATTAGCTATTGTTGTTTATCATAAAGGTTCAGGAGCATTTTAAATTTCTTATACTTTCCTAACATTGCCGATTTGATAAGTCCCAGGCATAATTATATTTTTTACGAAAGAAGGCAGTTCAGGTAACCCGTACTCATTCTTATATCTGATCATTAAATTATACTCCGTCAAATGCTTCCGGCCTACCACTACCGGACTTCTTTTGTGTTGCATATAATGTGGAAAGAAAAAATATAATGCTGTTAGCTGGCTTAACTAAACCACTGATTTGGAGGTCGTCTTCTCCTGCGTTCCAGAATTTATGAGGCTGGTTCCGTAAAAAAGTTGCAGTCTGTTCCGCCGTGAGATAAACAGGTTCCTGTCTTATGATTAGGTAGCCCATCTTTCCTGAAACAACCCTTAGGGCGGTCTTGCATATAATGTACGTGCATGGCAGGTCCGACATTAGGTTTACAATAAACCATCTATGATTACTTTGTCACCATCCGGGTCATTAACAATTTCCCGGAAAATGATTTTTTCTCCAAGCTCGTTTTCAATTGTATGAGGTAGTGTAAATTTCATTTGTAGGTAGAGATTGAGAGTTTAAATTACAATAATGGCCAACGTTCAGGTATTGCTGCAAGTGGGGGGATTTTATAGCGGAAAATAAACTACTTGCATGTGTTCTTGCAGTGATTCAACGTGGTGAACCTTATGAAAAAAAATTTTCACCAAAATGCTTTGCTGTCTCATAGAAATCAAAGGCTGAAACTTTTATTGGCTGCTGTACTTATTCGTGTGATACTTCAAAGTGCGTTACTTTTCCAGTTTTGGTATCAATAATCAGCCTGCTATCATTCATGAATTGGTATCTCCCAACGTCAGTATTGTTTTTCATTTGTATGGAAATTAATGTTAACAAATAAAGGAAATAAGCAATGAAAAATAAAAATAAAGTCTTGAAAAGTACGTCAAAATTGATTTTACTAAGATTATATTTCATTATTTTATTTGGTTAATTGAAAGATATAGTGATACTTAATGTTTTCATTGTAATATTTTCCGAAGGATTCTGCATTTTTAAATTCTGTCCAAACACTATAAGGCATACTTGAATAGAGAAAATCGTCCTTGTCTGTTTGTAAAATAAAAAAGCCGTAGTTTCCATCCAACTATAAAATGAAGCACCTCTAATCCATGAACTTTTTGAAGTACTGGCTTCTTCTTTTATTTTAAAAGATGAAGATTCAATCTTGGCGCTGCTGGGAAGCAACCTACCAGGAATAGTTTGACCGATGGATATAATAAAGCGGTTGAGCAAAACCCAAACGCTTTTACCAATAAATTATTTTTATCGCAAATGCCTTAAAAAATCCAAACTTGTCAGATTAAGTTTTGGTGATTACACATTAAATTTGGAACAGAAAGCTTGCAATCAACTGAAGAGAATAACTTGTTCTTCACTATTTCACCTAGCCCTACCCAATCCTCCTTTTTACTATTTACCAACAACACAATAGAGAAGGCAACAGTTTTTGATCTCTCACGCAGAGTGATTGAAGCTCTTTCCCTGCAAACAAGTGAAACCAACTTTGGCGAAAACTATTTGTCTGGCATCTATCTTGTTCGACTTCAATCGAATGATGGAAGACAGGAAGTGATAAAAGTGGTAAAGGAATAGGTTTCTACAGACGTTTATTACCTATATCAATCCCAAACTTTTGTACTGGCTCTCTGAACTGCTCTGGCGCGCGAATGCCGTAGAGTTTGCGTATTGTATTCGCGTGCCATGCCAACATAGCGCACGCAAATGCTCACAGCTATTCCTCTAAGCTTCCACTAGTCTCCGCCTAAAAAGGGTGTTCCTGAAAATGATTTTGCCTTAGGGATGGGAATAGATTTTATTGTCTTCGAGTATCATTTTTTCTTTTTTATTCTATCATCAGCGTTGTAATTGTTTTATACAGCCTCTTTTTTTGATGG
>JACDDS010000026.1 GCA_013816805.1 Chitinophagales bacterium
GAGGCTGTATAAAACAATTACAACGCTGATGATAGAATAAAAAAGAAAAAATGATACTCGAAGACAATAAAATCTATTCCCATCCCTAAGGCAAAATCATTTTCAGGAACACCCTATCTACTCCTTTGCAAAATTTTGTTTCCAGCTCTTTCCGTCCTTATCAATGTTAACGAAATACAAGCCATTTGGCAAGGTTGAAATATCGACCACTGTTATATTACCCGTCAAATGATAATTGGCCTTGGTCACTATGACTTTCTGACCAAGAGGATTCACAATGGTAATGCGTGAATTTTCAAGCTGTGCAGCATTCCAGGAAATGTATAAAGACGATGTTGCAGGATTAGGATAAATCAAAGGCATATCCGTATCTGTTATTATGTTAACCGCCGTGTTGCAATCCTTCACAGTAACCGTGACAGAAGCAGTTCCGAGACAGCTGAATTGATCTGCGCCGGTAACTGTATAAGTGGTAGTAACTGGCGGAGCAACTTTTACAGGGTTGCCGGATAAATTTCCAGGCTGCCATAAATAAGTCGAAGCTCCAGATGAAGAAAGTGATGTACTATCACCGGGACAAACAGAAGTTGGGAAAGCCTTAGGTAATAATTTAACGGTATCAATGTTTACGGTTACAGGTATTCTGAAAGAACCGCAACCTGAAGAAATATGCCAGTCGTAAAAGAAATAGTAAGCATCATGTAAACCTAAGATGGAGCTGTATACAGACAACACCTCCGGTACAGTATATGGAAAAGCTACATTGCTGGTAGAATATAAAGCAGGTGAAGTGGAACCAATAGCATTCAGCTTGTAATCCTTTCCGCCATTAATTTTAAAATTTGTATGAATTACCATCTTTTTATTGACATCGCTGTCAGTAACAACGATGCTGGCAGTGGCAAGCCTAATAAAGCCAATAGTGCTGAATAAATTAACGGTAATTTTTCCGGCCTTTTGCGGATATACAAATACACTGTCAAGAATAAAATTATCGTAGGCGGTAAATAAAAACCCTTCTGTAAAAGCAGAACTGTATGAACCGGCGGTAGTATCGGGGTTTGCAAGACCGACAGTATCCTTATGCGTGATTCCTGTACTTACATAAAAAGTAGTATCGCTAATCACATTTGCTGTTATTGAATCGCCGGAAGCAAATGGAACCGATGAAGACAAATCAGAATACCAGCTTATAGGGCCAGTTGAAGTAACGAATAATTGAAAGGTATCAAGAGTGCAGGAAGTCACATTCGAAACAGAAGTGATTCCCTGTACCACTATAGACAAATTTGAAGAGGTATCTGCTAAACCGGAATTTGCACACGTTGCAATTGTGCGGTAAGACGTATTAGTCTTCAAGCTGTCTGTAACAAAGGATGCTATACCACCACCTACATTAAGATCGCTCCAGTTAATTCCATCGCTTGATTGCTGCCAGTCATATTGAATTCCTTTTTCAGTTGAGAGGCTGTTGTTCAGGTATATGGTAGTTCCTGCGCCAAAACAAATGGTATCAGAGGCAGCGGTTAATATTCCGGGACTGGGTGCCTCATTGCAGGGAGTTCCTCCAACATTTGTGATAACGGTAGCCCATAAGTTTTGAGGAGCGTTAGCAAATTCCTGGAAAGACCAGAATGAAGTATCACGCGGATCAGCACAGGTAAAAGTATAATCACCCCACCGGTTACGACCGCCGCCAAAATCCTTAAAATAAGGACCAAGGCCTGGCTTAAATATATAGGTCTCCTGCATGGTATTCAAACTATCCGTTCCTTTTCTGTATGAATAGCCTGCACTTGGATACATGCTCGAAGAAGACATTGCATAACCCAATAAAACATCATTTTTTACATTCACACCGATACTTGGATAGAAATAGAATATCCTTGCCGTTGAATCTTCAATCCGTCCAAATTGCTGAACTTTTACAGAGTCCGGATCTATCTGCCACCAGTCAACACATGCATGGGTGCCCCCATTGGTTACAAATACGGTATGCGTGAACCACAATGATCCATTAATATAAAGGACATTTTCAATTCTTGTATCACCGGCTTCGAGGCCATGAGTGCTGGCAAGCTGTGGTGCGGGCACTCCATTATCGCTCCAGGTGTGATTTATACCAACCAGGCTTTTAAAGGCATACTTAGGTGAGTCTATGGCACCACTAATGGTGAACAATTTTACATAGCCGAAGCCGCTGCTAAATCCATTAGAGTTGGCAACCAGGTATTCCGTTTCTAAAGAAGTATCTGTAGTGGTAGCTGGGCATAAAGTGAATACCGTCGGATCGCTGAATACATGCGCAGTAACAGAGCTGCCCATGTAAGCACTATCACGCCGGAAGACATAGATTTTTGTGAGCAGACCGCCCGTATGCAGAAAATCATTCCCGGTAAATACAATCCAATTTTTATTTAAGCCGACAAGTGCATAATCAAATAATCCAAGGTTTTCACCTGTGTCAAATGTATATAAATACCATGTGCCTGTAGGATCGGAAGTTTGAGAAACGGCAATAAATACACCCCCATTACCATTGGCAAGAAAGCCATCTATACTGATTATAAAGCGATGACGGGTCGGGTCAAAAATAATGTGAGGATCGTAAAAAAAATATGCGCCAGCAACATTAAAGAAGGTAGTAATGCCTACTGTTTTTATAAACGTTCCGAACTTGTTGTAAATATTAAATTGCTGATTAGTAGTTTCCATAATCAAGCTGTCTCCCGCAGCACCATTGATATCAGGAGGTATAAGCGTTCCGTTATCGAGCACACCATTAAAAACCAGATTTGGTGACGGTGATGTGCTTCTGCTTTTATGGGCCGGAATGGTTATATTGAATTTAGAAGCTTTTCCTGTTACAGGCTGTGGTTTAAATCTGAAATCCTTATCACGGTCTTCCCCTTGTTCAATAAAGCGTTTTTTGTACTTCGCCGGATTCTGCTTTTCCTCATCTGCAAGCGCACTAAAATTTATAACATAGGGCTTGCCTATTTTTATTTGTTTTTGAGAAACTTGCTGTGCATGAACCGTAAAGCCCATTGCAATCACCGTAATGCATATCAATGAAAAAAGCGGAAAAATTCTGTTCATATTAGAAGTTAAAAGGAGGTTAAATGTAAATAGAATATAGTTGCTGCGTATAAAATATAATCTTTCAATAGCGGGAAACCTTAGATGATTTTTAAAAGTAAAACATTATTTGCAATTAATTAATTGGTTAAGGTAAACCGTTTAATTGCATTGAAAATTCGGAAAGAAGAAATTCCGTTATGGGATTAAATTACCTTCGACAATGGACTCTACGCACTGCCCAATCTTTTCAAATACGATAAATGTGATTTAAAAGCTTTAAAGAGGGAAGAATATTCATTATACTGTACTTTATGCTCTTTGCACGTTTCTTCTACCAGCTTCCTGATTTTGGAATAATGGATATGACTTACTTTAGGAAATAAGTGATGCTCGACCTGGAAGTTCAATCCACCTACGAGCCATGATATCACTTTGCTGTTGGTTGCAAAATCAGCAGTGGTGCGCACCTGATGGATTGCCCATTCATGCTCAATACGTTTTGAATTTGTATCTGGTTTAGGAAAAGATGTTGCTTCCACAATATGGGCCATCTGGAAAATAATACTGATAAATAGTCCGCATACCCCTGCAGCTATCAGGTAACCGACCAGTGTAGGCACAAGACCAACCATAAATACAGGCAGCACCATGTAAATGCCGAAATAAAAAAACTTCGTGATCCAGAAGATAAGATGTTCCCTTAAGCTAAAAGTGTGCTGCTCCGCTCCTGGTGCCATCCTGCCTGTAAAATATTTCTGAAAATCTGCAATAAGAACCCATGCCAGGTAGGTAAGTGAATAAAAAAAGATCCAATAGAAATGCTGGTATTTATGAAACCAGTACCGTGGCTGATTTTCATCCACACGCATAAAAGGGCTGAGGTTAATATCATGGTCTTCACCGCTGATGTTAGTATACGTATGGTGGCTGATGTTATGCTTCAGTTTCCAGAAGTGGCTGTTGCCTCCCATCAGGTTAAGTGAATAAGCAGAAACAGTGTTAAGCCATTTATACCTGGAAATGCTTTGGTGTCCGGCTTCGTGCATAATATTAAAACCTATAAGCGCGAAGTCAATTCCTAAAATGGCACAAAGAAAAACGGAAATAATGGCCGGAGGGGTAAAAAAAACAAGAAGAATATAAAGCCCTATCAACGTGCCGATAAATAATATATTTTTAAAAAATAGCGCGCGGTTACCTGATGGATGAATCTTTTTATTTTCGAAAATTGCATCCACTTTTTTTTTCAGGGAAAGAAAAAAAGGATTTGGCTTGTTATTGAAACTGACTTTCGACATCTAATTTGACCCTTATTTGCTTTGAAGAAATTGCATTGCTAACAGTACAAGGCTTATAAAGTTCATAATTAAAATATGTAATACTGGCTTGTACAATTGTAATGTTTAACGAAGATAGCATTCATTTAGTTTTTCTACTCATTTTGTGCAAATTCATTCTTAAAAAAAGCAAATTGGTTTTTTCTTATGAAGCAACCTTTTCACGGTACTTTCGTTTCTTAAAAAAAATCAAGTATGTCAGAAACAAAAGCATATGCTGCACAATCAGCTACAACACCCTTAGTACTTTGGACAATTGAAAGAAGAAATCCAAAGCCACACGATGTGCAGATCGATATTCTTTATTGCGGAGTTTGCCACAGCGATCTTCATACCGCACGCAATGAATGGGGTGGCACCATGTACCCAGCCGTTCCGGGACATGAGATAGTAGGCCGCGTAACAAAAGTTGGGTCTCATGTAAATAGGTTTAAAGAAGGTGATCTTGCCGCCATCGGATGCCTTGTAGACAGCTGCCGCGAATGCGAAAATTGTAAAGAAGGCCTTGAGCAATATTGTATTAACGGGATGGTAGGAACTTACAATGGAAAAGAAAAGGATGGCAGTGGCAATACCTACGGCGGGTACAGCAAGCGGATTCTGGCACATGAAGACTTCGTGTTGACCATTTCCGATAAGCTTCCGCTCGAAGGCATAGCACCGTTACTTTGTGCAGGCATTACCACCTACTCACCACTGCGGCACTGGAATATCGGCAAAGGTGATAAAGTGGGAATACTGGGTCTTGGTGGATTAGGCCATATGGGTGTCAAACTGGCGGTATCTTTTGGTGCGGAAGTCACCATGCTGAGCCACTCTCCTTCTAAAGAGTCCGATGCTAAAAGGCTGGGTGCTCACAAATTTATTTTAACCAGCGATACAGAGCAGGTAAATTCCGTAAAGAATTATTTCGATTTCATCCTCGATACCGTTTCTGCACCTCACGATTATAACATGTATCTGAGCATGCTGAAGACAAATGGTGTAATGACGTGTGTGGGAGCCCCTCCAACACCTGCTCAGATACCTGCGTTTAATCTAATCGGCAATAGAAGATCGCTCACCGGCTCCCTGATTGGTGGCATTCCTGAAACACAGGAGATGCTCGACTATTGCGCAGAGCATAATATCGTTTCCGATGTGGAAGTGATTGACATAAAAGACATCAACGAGAGCTACGAAAGAATGCTTAAAGGAGATGTACGGTATCGGTTTGTAATAGATATGGCAACGCTTTGATTTGAAAAGTTTTGAGTTTGAAGTTTTAAGGGTTGGAGTTTGGCCGGAAGGGATGTTTAAAGTTGTATGAAGTTGTAAGTTGAAAGTTTAAGGTTTGAAATGTTGTGTTAAAGTGTTGAAGGTTAAGAATAGTTGATATAAAGATTTGAATGATGCATAAAAGGAGGCTCGGAAATTCAGAGCTGGAGACGTTGCCATTGATTTTTGGAGGTAACGTCTTTGGCTGGACCATTGATGAGCAATTATCTTTTAAGCTACTGGATGCCTTTACCGGCGCTGGTTTCAATATGATTGATACGGCAAACAGCTATTCCAGGTGGGTGCCTGGCAATAAGGGCGGAGAATCTGAAACTATTATCGGTAACTGGATAAAGCAAAGGAATAACCGCGATAAAATAATTGTTGCTACTAAGGTAGGCAGTGACATGGGAGACGAGAAAAAGGGACTTTCGAAGACATATATTTTTAGTGCCGTAGAGGATTCATTGGCTCGCTTACGGACAGATTATATCGATCTGTATCAATCTCATTTTGATGATCTTGCCACTCCGGTTGAGGACACCATGGATGCGTATTCTGAATTGATAAAGCAAGGAAAAGTACGGGTTATCGGCGTTTCCAATCTCTCTCCGGAACGGCTGAAGCAATCGGTAGATTACGGTAATACTAAAAACCTGTCACGGTATGAAACTCTTCAACCACAATACAATTTGTATGACCGTGAAGATTTTGAAAAAAATTACCAATCCTATTGCATAGCTAATAAAATAAGCGTTCTACCCTATTCATCGTTGGCGAGTGGATTCTTAACCGGCAAGTACCGCTCAGAAAATGATCTTTTTAAAAGCGCCAGAGGCGAGGGCATTACAAAATATTTGAATGACCGGGGCAATCTTATTTTAAGAGCATTGGATAAAATAGCTGCTCGCAATAATACAAGACCAGCATCAGTTGCACTTGCCTGGTTAATGACCCGTCCAACCGTTGCGGCACCTATTGCAAGTGCCACCACTATAGAGCAATTGCATGATCTGATAAATGGTGCAAATCTTCAACTGGATAAAGAGGACTTGGAGTTGCTTGATAGGATGAGTGAGTATTGAATAAAAGATTTACTGGGTGTAACCGCTTTTGGTTGGATTTCTAAGAACATTATAAAATTATTAAATCATTTTAAATTATCAATAGGTCATCTCATCTGCCATCAACTCCCCTTTCTTCAACACCGTATCAATCGCCTTCTGCTGCTAATTCGAAGGATACTTCGTTAGCGTCCTCTTTACCAGCACGATAAACTCGCGCGTGAGGTTCCTCGGATGATCCAGTCAATAGTAACGTTCTTTATAACCCTTTTTACAATCTTTTTTGCAATTTCTCTCAGTGTTTTGAGTGACGCCGAGTCCTCGCTTTTCTTCATGCTCGGTTGAGTGACTGCTGAAGACAGAAGGCTCAACGGAATAACCCGGCGGGGACATAAAATAAACCCTTTTGCTTTCTTAGGTTAAAAAATCTTCCCTCTTGTTTAATTGTGATCAATTAAAGCGGAGTAAATACTCCGGTTACAGATAGAAAGACCAAACTTAACCCGGGAGCAACATAGCATCTTTTTATTTTTCAAAATGTGAAATCAACAGCCTAAAACTTTATTTAATTGGTTGCTGACATCTTACTCCTTCCCGACAGACTTAACAAACTTCTAATGGCTGTGTAAATAGAATAATTAAAGACTATCCGGATACCCAATATTGAGTGGAATAATCTATTCGTAAATGGTAAACATTTCACGATGTGATTTTTCTACCAACGGTATGAACCGCTGGTACCATGCCTCCAATTCCTTACTGTTTGGCATTTCCTCGGTCATCATTTTTTCCATGGCAGTGAGGCTTTCGTAAGTGGTCTCCATCACCAATGTGTAAGAAGCACCTGTTAAATCAAACATCTGGCGCATGTTTTTTTGCATTTCGGGAGGCATCAGTGATTTTGATTCTTTTAATAATGTTTTCGCATCTTTTGCTTTTCCGAATTTGAGGTGGAACACCATTCTTTCTAATATCATAAATGAGGTTTTTAAGTATAAAATTTTTTCAAAAGTATCTAATCTGATGTTTTGAGGGAAAATTTTTTTTGCTTCCGATGTTTTGGGTTGCCTGTGGTTGTATGCCTTATCAACCACTGCGCGTTGTGGTTTTCGAATGGGCATGTCTTACCGGCACGAGTTAAAGATAAAAGATTCAGATACTTGAGTGACGTCGAGTCCTCGCTCTGCGTTATGCCTGGTTGAGTGACCGGCGAACACAGAAGGCTCAACGGAGTGACTCGGCGGCTGACCAAGCATCCTGTACACAAAAAAAACCGGTTGAAGGGTTACGATTATTCGCAGGATAATTTGTATTTCATGCCCTATCAATGTGCGGTATTTTAAGGATGAAATCCTGCCCATACTAATTTATAATGATGGGGGTTGATCAAAATCCCTTGTGCTTTTTTCTGAAGATAGAACGGATACAAATTACGGGCAACGGCTGATCCGCTGATATCATTGGGCACTTCCAGTAATGTCAGATTAAACTGTTAGCCTGCGTTTTTTCTATCGCCTCTCGATTCAAAGTCATGCTTCCCAGTTTTGAAAATTGCTGGGCCTCAATCAACTTTTTTCATTTGGATTGAAACAGGCAGGATGTATGACTTCCAAATTTCAAGATATAGATTTGAATCCTGGGCAATTTTACGCTACTGACCCATGTGCAGCATGCCAAGATACTTCTCCTCGTTGCCGAGAAATTTTTGATTTTGTTCCGATGTGAGCACGCTGCTGATATGATTTTTGAATTCCTGCTTAATGCCTTCCATCTTGCTTGCCATATCCCCTTCTGCTTTTGCTTCGTGCTTTTCTTCACGGAACTGCTGAAAAAATCCTTTGATCTTTTCAGCCTGATCCGGCGTAAGATTAAGATCGGAAGTAAGGGTTTGCAATAGTTTCGCAGCCATTCCTCCCTGCGCACCGCCGAACAAATTGCTTAACAGTCCCATATTGATTTGATTTAGAGAACCAAGGTAACCTATTTCCTTCAGCCGGAAATCATACAGGTATTTACTGCTTCTATTAAATTTTCATTTCAATCAGCCAATGGTGGCCATACGGATCTTTGATTTCACCCTGGCGATAGCCGGAATCATAATCCTGAGCAGAGGAAATTTATGATGCGCCTGCTGCTATTGCTCTCTGCATCACGGCATCCACATCTGAAACATATAAACCGATGAGTGAGGTAACACCCTTGTTTTGTATCGGCTCAAACCGACCCTTCTCAGGAGATTCTTCATGAAGTTGAAATACAGCACCATCAATTGACAGTTCGGATACGTGAATACTTCCATCATCATTTGTCCAACGCCTGAGTTCGATGGCTCCGAAACCCTTTATGTAAAAATCAATATCGCAGGTGCCGCTCTTAAAGTAAAGCTGCGGAGCGAAAAATGTGCTGCTGATTTCTTTTGTCCCGTCGTCTGTCATTTTCTATTATTTGCGTCCGCGCGGGTTACTCCGTTAAGTCATGCACGGAGCGAGACCTGGCTTTGTTTTTATATTCATCTGCATAAAGATAATGTGAAAGGTTAATTCTGTCCTTTCCTTTAATTCATCAACCGAACCGATGAGGAGGATAATCCAGAAACGTCTTTGCCAAACTCCATTTTTCGGAAGCCATGTTTACCGGGTATCAGTTAAAGGTAGATCTGTTTGAGTAACGCCAGATCCTCTTTTCGCTCATGCTTAGTTGAGTGGCCGGTGAAGACAGAAGCCCCAATGGAGTGGACAAGTTAAAACCTTGATTTCTTCCCTGAGCATTCAATGGAAATCCTGACTGCGCATGCGGCTGCCTATTCAAGACCTCTCCTGCTTGCATAATTCATGTTCCTTATTCACATTTGTATCCACTCTGAAACCTCTTTTAAAATTTAAACAATGATACCTCAAGAAAATCCGCAATTGATACATTATGATGATAATACAGGTCTGAGCGCGAAGGTCCAATTGCGGAACCGGCATTCGTTTAAACCAGATGGTACATTCAACGTAATCGTCAAAGGACTTCCTTTCTTCAAGCCGTATGAAACTTATCATGACCTCATCACCATGGCCTGGTGGAAGTTTAATTTCACCGTGTTCATCATCTTCCTCACAGCTAATAGTTTATTTGCTACATCTATTACCTGATAGGTGTAGACCAGCTAACGGGCTATACCGGTAAGTCCGGGCAGGAGGCATTTCTTCATTGTTTCTTCTTCAGCGCACAATCGCTCACCACCGTTGGATACGGGCGAATTGCGCCGGTGGGCATAGCCGCGAGCTGGGTGGCATCCATCGAATCGATGATCGGCCTGCTGATTTTTGCCCTGGCCACCGGATTGCTATACGGTAAATTTTCACGACCCAAAGCCCGTATCATCCACAGTAAAAATGCCCTTATATCCGGGTATAAAAAAGAAAACCTCGTATGGGGGGCACGGTTTATCCTCAACTTCCAGGAATCACCGGATGGAGCTACGATCCACTATGTAAACATGATTAACGATTATGAGCCGGTTGGACTACCTGATTACAGAGTAGCGGCAGGGGCCCGAGTGTACTTGATAAGATAAGACGTATCATTACGCCTTCTGAATTTAATCCTGGATCCTTCCTGAATAAACCAAAAGCGGAGGATGATGAATGCTCCGCGAGGAGCTCTAACCGAATGAAAGAACATCCCATACGTTAGCCACATTAACAGGGTAGTATTTATACCCAAAGCGAAATTTCGTTTATTAATTTTACAAACATAAGACGGAATAATGCAATCACTCAACTCCGAAACGGATCCTCAATCCATTCACGACGCAACAGAAACGTTTCCAGAACCTGGTTCCTCAGCCGAGCAGCAACGCTTTCGCGAGCTGCAGCAAAAATTGCTGTGGCAATACGAGAAGGTGTTTCCCGACATGGAGGCGAAGAAAACTATTGTGTGTATTCCTTCGCTCACGATTGACCAGGAATTGCAAACCAGGGTGAGCGGATCATTGCATTATGAAGAACGCCTGCTTTCATTGCTCATGCTGCTTCGCATGCCACGCACTCACGTAGTATATGTTACCAGCATGCCCATTGATGAGGTGATCATTGATTATTACCTGCATCTGCTACCCGGTATCACGGGCCATCATGCACGCCGCAGGCTTACGATGCTCAGTTGCTTTGATGCCTCGCCAAAGTCGCTGACGGAGAAAATCCTGGAGAGGCCCAGGCTGATGGAGCGGATACGGGAAGCTGTTCCGGTGCATGAGTTGGCCCATATAACGGATTATAACACTACCGGTTTCGAACGAACGCTTGCCGTGCGGCTGAACCTTCCCTTGTTTGGATGTGATCCTGACCTCCTCCATCACGGCTCGAAAAGCGGAAGCAGAAAAATCTTCAGAGCCTGCGGAGCAGACCTGGCACCGGGTTATGAAGATGTAAAGGATGAGCAGGAAATTATCGAAGCATTGGTGTCGCTGAAAACTGATAATCCTTCGCTAAAAAAGGCCGTAGTGAAAGTGAATGAAGGGTTCTCAGGTGAAGGCAATGCCATTTTCGCGTTCAATGGGTGCCCTGAAACGGGAAGCATAAAAACCTGGGTAAGGGATCACTTAAAAGACCACCTTACCGTTGTGGCAGCGGACTTCACCTATGAAATTTTCATGAGCAAGTTCAAAGAGATGCAGGGCATTGTAGAAGAATTTATTCCCGGGGAAATCAAGACATCGCCTTCAGCTCAATGTCTCATAGATCCCATGGGCAGAGCCGAAGTAATCTCCACCCATGATCAGGTACTGGGCGGTGAAGGTGGGCAGGTATTCATTGGCGCAAAGTTTCCGGCTGATGAAGAGTATGCAGGTGAAATCGGGAAGCGGGGGTTATGTATTTCTCAGGAAATGGCAAAATATGGCGTGATGGGTCGCTTCAGTATTGATTTTATTTCGGTAAAGGAAAGCGACGGATGGAAACACTATGCAGTAGAAATTAATTTGCGTAAGGGAGGCACTACGCATCCCAACCTTCTGCTGCAGGGTCTAACCGCTGGCAAGTATGATGCAGAGAAAGGAATTTATCTCACTGCCAGCGGACAGCGGCGCTATTATTTCAGCTCAGATAACGTAAAAAGCGAAAATTATAAGATGCTTACTCCGCCTGATCTCATTGATATGGCCATCCTGAAAAATCTGCAGTACGATGGATCCACACAACAGGGAGTCATGTTTCATTTAATCGGTGCGCTTTCCCAATATGGAAAACTCGGGGTAGTGTGTATAGGAGATTCTCAATCGCAGGCTGATGCCCTTTACACGAAGACGCTCCAGGTGCTGGATCAGGAAACAGAGAAATAGTTTGTGAGCCCGTGACCTCCTTAATCTCGCTTCCTTTGTTATTCTATCTTTTGAATGAAAGGAAGTGGATTTCATCATTCATGTTCAAGACGCATAACCGCATTAATTTTTAATCTTGCTCTCTGCAATCGCTGGATGAAAACATGCACATCGAAATGTATAAATAATGTCTTTGCTGGTCTTTGGAAAGCATTGAGCGCCTGGAAGACCAGTAACCGAAGCGTGAGCGCCATTGCTGGCCTGGCCCGTCTTCAATCTTCGGGCCAAGACCCACAGCAGCTAAAATCTATTCGTAAATAGTAAAAATTTCACGATGTGATTTTTCTACCAACGGTATAAACCGCTGGTACCATGCCTCCATTTCCTTACTGTTTGGCATTTCCTCCGTCATCATTTTTTCCATGGCACTGAGGCTTTCGTAGGTGGTCTCCTCACGAATGTGTAAGAAGTACCCTGTTAAATCAAACATCTGGCGCATGTTTTTGGTGCCGTTGATTTCTATGACACGGCCAAACATTTTAATGAGTAATTTTTTTCATAAGGTTCTCCGCGTTTAACCACAGCAAGAACGCGCGCCAGTAATTTGTTTTTGACTGCATTGAGT
>JACDDS010000027.1 GCA_013816805.1 Chitinophagales bacterium
GCAGTCCTAATTTTGTTTTTACTAACTTGATTTCAGTTTTCATTTCTGACAGTTTAGGGGTTAATGAATTGTGTTAACTCAACTCTAAGTTAATCCCTGTCTGTCAGATTAAATGTTAGCTTTTACAGGTTAGAGGCATTCAGCGATGGAGTTTTTTCCATTGCCATTACACATTACACTTTTAGTTTTGGAATTGATTCAGTTTCTCCACCCGCAAAATAGTGTAAGCTTATTTACATCCATTTTCCAGAATTGGGAACCTCTGCTGGCTTTTACAATTGGCTTTATTACTATTCTGATCTGCTGGATAAACCATCATCACGCTTTTAATTATATCTATAGAGTAGATAGTAAATTTATGTGGATCAATGGGTTTTTATTATTCATGGTAACCTTAACCCCTTTCCCGACAGCTATTCTTGCTGAATTCCTCGCAACGGAAGGCAAAAGTGCATTAGCTCTTTTTGGTTTTAATTACTTTTTAATCGCTATTGCAGCATACAGTATTTGCGCATATGCGTACAGTAAAAATCTTATAGACGAAGACGCAGAAAATTTTTTAATTGTATTAAATTAACATACGGATATGGTATCATTTATACCCTATTTGCCTTTTTGATCTGTCTTATTTCTATCCCCGCTGTAATAATTCTATACCTGATCCTGTTTTGTGTATTTGCATTTCCTAAAGAAGTTGCAACAAAGATTTTAAATAAAAATTCGGAAGGAAATAAAAAATCATAAGCTGAATTAATAAAAGACTAAATGCAGGATCGCTCAATTGCTTGCTAACTGAATGGCTTAATTGCTACATATCTGCATCTAAAAGTTATTTGCTGAAATCGCTATCAGCAACACTTGCTTCACATTAGTGACTTAACTTTAAGCAGATCCAATATATAAATTAGTTTGACTCACCAGTCAAAATTCACGATTGTATCCTTCACGTCAGCATACTTTTCTGTTGATTGCAATAGTATTTTAAAACGTGTTTTACCTGAGTGATTAAACGCCAAAAACTTAAAAATAAAAACCAATAACTATGTACGATCTTCCCTATTACAAAGAAAAGAATGAACATGTAGTTAAACAATTTATAGACGAGCATCCATTTGCTTTTTTAACAGGATGCGATGCAGAAAACAAGCCTGTTGCAACACAAGTACCAGTATTTATCGAACAAGAAGGTACAAAACAAATATTAAGAGGCCATATAATGAAAAATACGGACCACCATAAGGCATTTTTGCATAATCCAAATGTGCTTGTGGTTTTCACCGGTGATCACACTTATGTAAGCGGTACCTGGTACAGCAACCCTCATACCGCTTCTACATGGAACTATATGAGTGTGCATGCAAAAGGCATCATTCGGTTTTTAGACGACCAGGCATTAGCCGATGTTCTTAGAAAAACTTCGCTGCATTTTGAAGGTTACAATAAGCAATCGGCAACGGTTTTTGATAATCTACCGGAAGAGTTCAGGCAAAAGATAATGAAAGCGATTGTTGCTTTTGAAATTGATGTTACAGAGTTGAGCAATGTTTTTAAATTAAGCCAGGACAGGGATGCGGAAAGCTATGAACATATTAAAGAGAAGCTTACTCAGCAAGGCGGAAGTGCGAAGGTGATTGCAGAAGAAATGGAAAAGAGAACAAAGGAATTATTTCCAGAAGATACTAAGTGAGATACTGTAATTTCTTCTTAAACAAGTTTCATTTCACATCACGCCGCATAATGGATTCCGGAAATAGAATTTAATTCTGAAAATGAGCAGCCTGTAACAGTCACGATTGAAACTCAAACAGAAAATATGGAAGTACATAAACATCCACACCATGTGATACACAAAAAGAAATGGGTTGAATACCTGCTAGAGTTCTTTATGCTGTTCCTGGCTGTTTTTCTTGGTTTTCTTGCAGAAAATCAGCGGGAGAATAATGTAGAACATAATAGGGAAAAACAATATATACAATCTTTTGTTGAAGACCTCGACGCTGATAATGATTACCTGCAGGAAACGTTAATCAGCTTTAACAATAAAAAAAAGATAGCCGACTCCCTTATCATGTTGCTTGGCAGTGCTACTAAAAATGAAGGTATTAATGATATTTACTTTTACTTCCGTAATATAGTACGCTATCGCCCTTTTAATGTAAATGATCGAACTATTGTTCAATTAAGAAATGCAGGCGGTATGCGGCTTATTTTAAATAAGAGCGTTTCCGATAGCATGGTAAGTTATTATAGAGATGTAGATAACATTAAATATTTGGATGGTCTATTAATTGAACGTATAAGCGAGTTGTCAAATACAACCGATAAACTATTAGATGGGATTGATTATGGTAAACTTACTGATACAACAAACAATGTTATATTGAGAATAAAAGAGCCAATGAAACTTAGAAACACTGATGATGAAACTATTAATACCGCTATCATAAGTGTGCAAAGAATAAAAAACATTAGCATCCTTATTAAACTGGCTGTTATCAAATTAAAAGAAAAAGCAAATATCACAAGGCACTTTATTCTGAAACAATATCATTTGGAAATGAGTGATGAATAAACCACTTATACATCAGAATTAGGCAACCTTTTTAAGGGCACATTAGAAATAATCGCAGCAAGCAGAATTCAACTTACCTAATACATCTTCCTTTAGGCAGCAATGAATTAACTTTTAAAACATGGACGACTCCCCTATTAATAAAACCCAGGTAGTTATTGCCGGTGCCGGCTGCACATATTCATACGCCGGCTGGAGGGCAAGGTATGAACACAGGTATACAGGATGCTTATAACCTGGCATGGAAACTTGCTTATATGATAAGAGGCGAGGTGAATGCTGAAGTTTTAAACACTTATAATACAGAACGCACACAAAATGCAAAGCATCTGCTCGAAACAACGGATCGAATTCTTGATATAATGTCGGGGGTTAATCGCTTTTGGAATACATTGCGGCTAACCTTTTTCCCTCTATTTCTCACTGTGGTTTCCAAAAGCAAGCTTGTACGGCGACAAATTTTTCCTTTACTATCTCAGATCGGAATTGCTTACCCTGATAGTTACCTTACCTCTGAAAGCTCCATTGGCAAAGTGAAAGCAGGAGATCGCATGCATTATTTTATTTTTTCTGATCGCAAACAAATATTCAGCTATTTATCCGAACCTGTTTTTAAGTTGCTGTATTTTGGAAGCAAGCATATGAATAGGGAATTGTTTAATGATGCAGGGATTAAAATGACTCTTCACTCATTCAATGAAATTCCTGCCACGGTATTTGGAAATGCTGCTGAATTCTATGTCCTATTGCGGCCTGACAATTACGTTTCATACATCGGTAAAGACATTGTAAAATGCAGGGATGCAATACGCAAGCTATTATTGTGAATTGCGAAATAAGAATTAAGCTTTAATTACGCCTTTCATCTCTATCTTCAGTTTTTGAAAGTGTAACCGAATCAAATACTTTATAAAAAATTAAGAATTATAAAAATGGCAAAAAACGTTTCAACAATAAAGATTAATGCCACCAGGCAAAGGGTTTGGGATATTCTTACACAACCTGTATATGTTAAGCTTTGGCAATATGGTAGTGACCTGGTAACAAACTGGGCAGTCGGTAGTGACATAAGATTCAGAACAGAGTGGGAAGGTAAAATATTCGAACAGTGGGGGAAAGTACTAGCATTTAAGCCGGAGAATGTTTTACAATATAGTCTGTATGCACCGCGCCCAGGTCTGGAGGACAAGCCTGAAAATTATAGTATTATGAACTACGTCCTTACAGAAGAAAACGGGCTGGTTAAACTTCAGATTATTCAGGAAGATAACAGGCCCAACGCAGTTCAGGAGGAACCTCAGAACGAAAACCCGGTTTTGAATTCATTAAAACAGATTGCAGAAACAGAGCCATAGTATTTATTGTACAGTTAGCTGGACTACAAATTTCAACCATTGAGGTAATTACTGCATTCTTTTGAACAACAAATCCTTAAAATAATCCGAAATAATCTATTAGATGAATAAGCTGTAAAGACACTCTTATGGTTTTATATAAACTCTTTCCATCAGTCTTTTTATTTCTTGCATCATTAATATTTGTTGATTCTGCCTACTCACAGGAAAATAAAATAGCCGCAACCACTCCGGAATTATACAACCAAATAGCATATATGGACAGCGCATTATTTACAGCATTCAATGCGCAAAATATGGGTGCATTAAAATCCTACTTCACAGAAGACCTGGAATGGTTCCAGGATAACGGCGGTTTACTCTCTTATGAAACTGTTTTTGAAAATTTTGCAACCACTTTTAAAAAACCATTCAGGCTTACGCGTGAATTAGTGCAAGGTAGCCTGGAAGTACATCCTGTTAAGAATTATGGTGCTATAGAGATCGGGGTACATCGGTTTCGACATCTGGAAAACGGGAAAGAGGAGATTGGAATTTTTAAATTTCTTATGATTTGGCAGAACAAGAATGGACTTTGGAAAATATCTAGAGTGATAAGCTACGATCATTAATTATGAACATGAATTTGAATTGTAAAGAAAAAAATTACCTGTACAGCAATGGCATTTTATGATTTACAAAAACAGGATAGAGCAAGCATAGCCGGTAAAATCAGCAATCAGATTCTGCAGAAATTGCAAGGCCAGCAGTTTATATTAACAGAAAAATACTTTTCAGATGAAGCCACTTACATTCGGAAAACTGCTACATATCCGTCCCTACAACAAATATTCGGCTTCTTTTGCAGTTTAGTATTCTTACAGAAGGCTTTTATACATTCCGAATAAATATTAATTTTGATTAGTTATACTTTGGAAAATGTATCGGTAATTTTAAAGTATTTGCTGCCTGGGCAAATTCAGGAACTATTACAAGAATCATTTGTGTAAAATTTAAAACTTTTACTTATGCCTAAATATGTAATTGAGCGCGAAATTCCCGGTGCAGGTAAACTATCTGCTGAAGAATTAAAAAATATTTCACAAATTTCCTGTGGAGTATTAAATAATATGGGACCGCAAATTCAGTGGGTACAAAGCTATGTGACAGATGATAAGATATATTGCATCTATGTTGCGCCAAATGAACAAATGGTCCGCGAGCATGCAAAACAAGGTGGATTTCCTGCAAATTCAGTAAGTAAGGTAGCTGCTATTATAGAACCAATAACTGCGGAATAATTCTTATTTCTCCCGAAATCAATCACTTTTGAAAACAGTGGTTGTACTATTGTTATGGCTGAAGGTTTAAGTCAATAGCACTGCCACAACCCGTTTGGCACATACTTTAAGCACAAAAAATGTTGTATAAGCTTTCGTTAATTGCTACGACTTTCTCTCTATTTTCGCGGATTAAATTTCCGTAATGCTCTTTAGAAACCTTACTGCGATCTTTATTTTTTTTAATATCCATTATTTATTTGCACAGGATAGTACCCTCCTCATTTGCGGGCCAATGCTCGGATATGTACAACACCGTGAGGCGCTGATATGGCTGGAGACTACACCAGCTGTTAAAAAAATTCAAATAAAATATTTTCAGGAAGAGGCCCCGGCATCAATTAATACAATTACATATGATGGCAGATTAGGGGAGCGCTATAATCCCGTTAAAATCATATTGCCCTTTCTGGATATGAACACACGGTATCAATATGAAATTTATCTTAATGACAAAAAGCAAGTTTTCACCTTTCCTCTTACATTTAAAACAAAGATGGTTTGGGAATTCAGGCAGCCCGCTCCCGATTTTTCTTTTTTGTTTGGATCCTGCGCATATATTAATGATGCCCTTTATGACAGGCCGGGTGAACCTTATGGGCGCGATCCGGGAATCTTCGATACCATGGCATGTGTACCCTCAGATTTTATGATCTGGCTTGGCGATAACATGTATACCCGTGAGGCAGATAATACATCGCGGTCCGGGCTGTACTATCGGTATACACACGATCGGAAAATACCTCAGTTGAGAAGACTTCTGGCCTCACGTCCTAATTACGCAACGTGGGATGACCATGATTACGGACCAAATGATATTGGCTCCTGTTATGAATTAAAGGATGTTTCCTTGCAGGCATTTAAAGATTTCTGGGGAAATGAAACATATGGAGAAAGCGATAATCCTGGTGTGTATACCCATTTTAATTACATTGATTGTGACTTTTTTTTAACAGACGATCGCTTTTACCGGTCAGATGACAAGATGAACGATTCAAGTGCAGCCAAACATTATCTTGGTAACCGGCAGCTTGAGTGGCTGGAAAATTCACTTCTTTACTCAAAAGCAACATTTAAATTTATATGCAGTGGAAGCCAGGTGTTAAACCCCTTAAATGATTTTGAATCGTGGCGACATTATCAGAAAGAATTTGATGGCCTGCTTAAGTTTATCAGGGAAAATAAAATAAACGGAGTCGTATTTTTAAGCGGCGACCGCCATATATCCGAAATTATTAAAGTGCAGCCAGATGGCTTCTATCCACTGTTCGATATAACGGGCTCGGCTTTTACTTCACGCTTCAATCCAAAATTTACCCAAGGAAAAGAAGCGAATAATGCCTTCCGGGTAGTGCCTAAAGCTGTGCTGGATCAGAATTTTATTAAAATAACAGTAACGGGAGCGCGTAATAATCGCATTGCTTCGGTGTCTGCTATTACGGTTGATAATATGCAAGCCTGGAACTACGAGATTCATCAGTCAGATATTACTTATAAATAAGAATGCTAAATCCATCCTGATTATTAAGTTTTTGGCAATCAGATAATTTGCATAATTTTGTTTTTGTGCCTGCCTGATTGTCCGGAATGCCGGTTCCGCTTTGTTTCTTACTCATTTCTTAAACCAATACCTTTTATTTTATGTATCAGAATACTAAGATGGTGTGCAAAGTGGGTTTCCATGGTATTCTGTACTGTTTAATTTTTTTTTAATGATTGAATCATCTTAAACTAATTCAAACAATGAAAAAACTTTATACAATTCTCTTTTCTGTTATCTTCCTTCTTTCTTTTAGCTTTTCCTCTTTTTCCCAGGATGTTACTTCAGACAGTCTTTCAGTAGTAATGTCTTTTGACAGCACTGATAATTCAACCGTAAGCACCCAGCTAAATTCTATTGTAATTATAGATGATGATGAGCTGCTTGGCCTTAGTATTAATCCCAATCCATATAAACTTGTAACGACTATTAAAATGTCAGTTAGTACGACCCTGCAGGTGAATCTTCAGCTTCTTGACATGATGGGTAACCTGATAACCGTTATTTACACTGGTGAACTGACGGCGGGTGATCATACCATTTCTTACGACGGTTCCAATTTAAATCCGGGTCTTTATTACCTCAAACTGATTGGAGACAATAAATGGGTTACTGAGCAAATGATACGGCTGTAAATGATTTTTATACCCTGGTGAATGGTAATCTTGTACTCTATAATCAAGATGAATTCATTCAGGGGTTACGAGGTAATACATGGCGGTAGTAAAAAAATCACGGAGATACGGGATGGAAGCCACCACGCTATTTTGCTTCGAAACCTTCCAGCCAAATTTGTATTTATAGATTGGATTGATTAAATAAAACGTGCGATTGTCGATCCGGCACTTAAGTATGGAAAGAATTTTTTCAAACCTTTCAATCGAAATGCCGGTCTGTTTTATTTCCATCAACTCATTGATGACCGGACCTGATTCACCTCCCCACCGTAGTACTTTTTTATACAGCGCTTCAGGAAATAAATGCATATAGGGGATTTTAGATAACCACTTATTCTTGCAAAGCTGCTGGTGACCACCAAAAGCCATGTACCAGGGCGGAAAGCCAAAAAAAATTTTCCCTCCTGGCTTTAAATAACCCTTAAGCTGATGTATTAGTTTTTCCTGATCAAAAATATGCTCAATTACATCTTTTAAAATAATAAGGTCAAAACTTCCCTCAAATTCCTTTTTAAATGAGGGGTCGTAGATGTTTTTAATAATAATTACAGCGCGGTCTTGTTCAATCTCATCACGCAGAAACTGTTGTGCAAGCCCGGCACGGGTGGGGCTGAGCTCCACACCTACCCCATTGCAGCCTTTTTCAATAAATGCTTTCAACACGCCGCCTTCTGCACAACCTATTTCTATCACACGCATTCCCTTTTGCAGGGGTAAAATTTTTTCAATGAATGGGATTACATAATCAATAGCATTTTGGTATTGATAGCTGAAATATTTTTTTTTATCGCGATGAAATTCGTACATGAATGGGGCACTTAAACCAGAAAGGACTGGTTTTAATTCTGAAAAAATAGAAGTGTATTAATTCAATAGCTAAATCTTATGAAAGCTTCTGATATGCTTTGATCCATCGCTCCGGTACTTCTTCACGAAGCGCCGTCTGGTAATCAGTATAAGAACACGGAATCATAAATGATTTTTTCCGGTTACGCAATTCTCCTCCGGCAGGTACTTCCATCCACCAGTGATCAGTTTTTTTACTTTTCCAGAAATTCATTTCATACTTATTCTCCTTAAATTGTATAGTATACTTCATATAATCAGGTTCCTCATGTTTCGGGAAATCGTTTTTCCTGTTATAGAATCCATCTATGAAATACCAGATGATATCGGCAGCAAGCTGTACACTCTGATCGCGCACATCTACAGTTGGGTTGCAGCCATATATTCCAAAAGAGTCTACCTGATCGCTTTGACCGGCAAACCGGGCCAGCTGGCAAACCTCTTCAGCGAACAATCCATTAGGTGTTGTATTCCTGTTTCCAGGGGCATCAGCATACCGTATCGCTGACATATCAAGAGAAAAAAGATTAGTATCACGAAGCACGGGTTCCATTTCATTTAAATCCATCTTTACTTTGCCAAGCCGGTAACTTTCGAAATTAAGATGATTCATTATCTCTATGGCGTGCTGCGATGTAAGGTGCGTTTGGTAAGCAACCAGGTTCACATTAAAAATAAAAGAGGGTTGATATTGAAATATCTGCATCAGGAAACTCTCATCATCAATATCATGATGATCTTCTTTTAAATCAATCATACTGTCGATAATAGAAATATTGATCATGCGGTTCAGATCATAATATGCACCGAATTGGCCGAACGTAAGATCATGGCTCCCTCCTATAATTACTGGAATAATTCTCATTCGAAGCAATTCATTTACCACCCGGCTCAAGGCTATATAGGTATCACGTATAGTCTCTCCTTTCTCAATATTTCCTGCATCAGATATCTTTATTTCATAATTTGGTTTTGAAAGCGCAAATAGTTGTTTCCTTATTTCATCCGGCGCCAGTGCACAGCCATTGTTTTTAACAGAAGCGCGATCCTCCTTAACACCAACCAGAGCTATGTCAATTCCTTCCGAATCACCTGCAACCATAGCACCATGCAATATGTGAGTGCCTAATTGAAAAGGATTATAGTTTTCCCTGGAATACAATTCTTCATTGGCATTTCTTAAGAATTCTTCAAGCATCCTGCGTTTTTTAAAGGAAGTAAAAATAGATATTGAAAAAGAATGAAAGGCAAAACTTTATGGTACCAGCGATTATTCACGCGTTACAGCTTTCAGCTATCAAAAACTGAAGACGATGTTTATACTTTTAATTGTCGGCTTTTGATGTCTGAATCTGAAAGTTATTGACCAGCGAACCATTAAGCAACAGCAAATTTGTCTCCGCTGATTTTCTACCCCTTGTCGGCGTCCTCGCCGACCATTCAAATGATCCGTTAACTTTAGGAATGTTTTTCTTTACTGCAACAATCAATAGCTGGAAGCTTGTTTTTAATGACGTTTATAAAAAGATTGTTACAGATTCTTTACAATGGCTTCAAGATACTAAACGCGCCAGAATTCATGGCTTTATCGTTATGCCCAACCATATTCATCTGTTATGGTCTCCATATCCATATTATGATGTTGCCAAAATTGAAAATATGCTGTTAAGCTTTACAGCACATGCATTTAAAAAGCAATTGGCACTAAATGATCCCGGAATGCTCAATGAATATGTTTCAACACAACATGACAGAAAGTATCATTTTTGGGAGAGACGGTCCCGCACTATTGAAGTGATGAGCCGGGCTATTGTACTGCAGAAATTAGATTACATGCATTTAAATCCAATATCCGGGAGATGGTGCCTGGTTTCGCTGCCCGAGCAATACAATTTTTCCTCAGCGCGATTCTATTTATTGAATGAGAAGAGTTTCCCTTTCTTATCGATTACATTGATTATATTTAAGTGAATCAAATGATGGTCGGCGAGGACGCCGACCATGGACAAACAAGTAAATGGTCTTCTTCCTGCCGCGAGGAAGAACCGAACGTACAAACTGATGAACCTGAGAGGACTTTGGAACGAAGGTACTTCCTGCACAAATATGTCACCCGGGATGAATAAGCAAATTGGGTCTTTATTTTATAGCACCATGTCACCATTAGATCCTAATGGAAGCTATACCTATACCATTCAGTTGCAAAATGCTTGCGGTGTTTCAAGCTGTGCTACCAGATCATTTACCACCGGCCCCCCACCAAATAATTGCCAAATGAGTCCGCTTGCCAGAGGCTTATCAGACTCATCTTTTTTAACTGATCAAAATTTATTTGATATCTTTTCCAGTGATGGAAAAAATTTTAAGGTTAACTTATCACCTTCTATTAATAGACTTAATGGCTTTACTCTTTGTATAATATACAACACACTGGGCAAGGTAGTAAAAGTCATTCGCTTGCAACCTGGTGAAAATTTGGAATTTTTTGCCATTGTTGGTCTTGGTTGATGTATAAGTGTTTGGCAGACCAACAACCTTTGTGCTGGATTTTAATATCGCTTTATGCTTCCTTGCTATGTGTGATGAAATCCCATCCACTGTTATTCAAAATATAAAACGACGCAGATGAAAAGCGATAATCTTCGGGATACATTGCCAATCGCCAACGGTTGTTGCAGGGTTATTGTGGATGTACTCTAACTTCTGCCACATAATTCTTTCAGTAAACAATTCTACTGCTAATGGATTTCTTTCCCATACCTGATAGATTCTGTCTGCTGCGTCAACCTTCAAATGATATAACAGTGAGTTTCTATTTCTTTTTAAGTCTTCAATAATTACCTGTGCTGTATATTTCATAAATCGCTGTCTAATTTTAGAAGGATCTGTTGCAGTAAAGAAATAAAGTTTACCACCTTGCATTTTAGTGTCAAGGTAAATGTTTTATAGAAG
>JACDDS010000028.1 GCA_013816805.1 Chitinophagales bacterium
TAATGCCATGTTTACCACATTTCAACACATTGGTAATAATAATGACAATAATTATATTGATTTGAATACAAATACTAACTTGGAACTGGCTCTATGAATGGGGAAGCCTACAAACGGTATCTCACTTTTAATCGCACCAATGTGGAATTGAAATCATAAATTTCGGGTTGGTTGTACAGCGTGGTGGCAGTCTTTTAATCGCACCAATGTGGAATTGAAATCCTATGTACCGCAGCCGGATGGAATGTTAACGGCTCTTTTAATCGCACCAATGTGGAATTGAAATTAATTGCTCACGAAGTTTCAGTTGAGAGTTTCTTCGCTTTTAATCGCACCAATGTGGAATTGAAATATTCAAAATACCACTTTACCAACGATACTATCAAGCTTTTAATCGCACCAATGTGGAATTGAAATTTGATTGTAGGATATACCGCAGCTTATGTCCACTTCTTTTAATCGCACCAATGTGGAATTGAAATGATGGTAAACCAAAATTCAGTAAAAAAGTATGGCCCTTTTAATCGCACCAATGTGGAATTGAAATTGCATAAGCACTCTTTTTGGTTTCAATCCGGGGCCTCTTTTAATCGCACCAATGTGGAATTGAAATCTCATGTTGCCAGCCCACATACCCATCTTAACACGCTTTTAATCGCACCAATGTGGAATTGAAATTAGGGATGTAGTCTTTACCGTTCAGCAGGTCATCATACTTTTAATCGCACCAATGTGGAATTGAAATTAGAAGAAACAGGTGAAAAGTTTTATACGCTTACCACTTTTAATCGCACCAATGTGGAATTGAAATAAGAATAACTCATCGAGGGTCATTTCCACGTGGGATCTTTTAATCGCACCAATGTGGAATTGAAATTTTCTTACCATCTATGAAACCGGCAGAACAGATAAGACTTTTAATCGCACCAATGTGGAATTGAAATGCCGTTACGGTATGGTTTTGTACCATTTGTATGATGCCCTTTTAATCGCACCAATGTGGAATTGAAATTTTGTGGGAGGGGGCGTATTTCCAGACATACACCATCTTTTAATCGCACCAATGTGGAATTGAAATTGATTTCAGCATACTTACCGGGATAGCGATCGAAGCTTTTAATCGCACCAATGTGGAATTGAAATTTCAGCATGGCCGGTGCCATCAATAACTAATAGCTGCTTTTAATCGCACCAATGTGGAATTGAAATCAGTGATCCCGGAGGGAGTAGAATCAAACTCTCACTTTTAATCGCACCGATGTGGAATTGAAATAAAACTTTTCAAACTCTAAACTTTCAACCTTCAACCTTTTACTGCAAGTTCAGGGTGGTCAGTTCCAATGTAATAACTGCAATTTCTATTGCTGTTTCTGCACAATAAAAGAAGAAGCATGCCGCCATCGCATTGCTTCTTTTTTACAAATCTTATTAAGTTTAATCCAGCACCACTTTATAAGTAATTGTTTTTTCAAGGGCACGCACCTTTAAGAAATAAATTCCTGCGTTGAGTGCCCCACGATTAAAGATTAACTGATGGTTTCCTTCTGAAAAACTTGTATTTGCAATTGACATAACGATTTTTCCATCGGAAGAAAACAGGGCAACATGCACCTTGGATGGTTGCAGTAAAGAGAACATTACAACGGCACTGGAAGAAACGGGATTTGGAAAAACGTCGGCAGTTAATTCGCTGGCTAAGCTAGTTCTGGAAGTCGCTGTGGTAAAAGTATTTGTTGCTGACCAGGCGGAAGTAATGCGGGGATTAGAATCACAAATGGATTTCACGCCAAATTCATATTCCGTACCTGCTGATAGTTGTGCAACTCTTTTAATATTCTTTACAGAAAAAAAATAATCCCATAGCTTGGTGCCGGATGGACGCAAGCGGATTTTATATCCTATAGCATCATTTTCAGCGGTCCATCTTAGTGTGGCCGCAGTGGAAGAAATATTATTTACACTGGTTTGAGAAGGGGCATCGCATACTTCATTAGAACCAGGGATGTATTCCAGTATTTCAATACCTCCACCTCTTGCATGGTATATGATGCTTCCATTAACTTCAATGGAAACGCTTGAGTTAGGTATATCTTCCCCTGTAAAAGAAGTTACAAATCCGTGTGAGTCAGAAGATACATCAAACGCATTGATGCCCCCTCCCTTCGAAAGGAATAGTACATTATCCTGATAAGAATATGCAGACACTCCGTAATCCCCGCCTCCAAATGCGGTACTATCAGTAAAAAGAAAGACAGGAGATGAAGGTGTGCTAACATCGTATGCATCGTAACCCATAAAATCCTGCAGAGAGGAAAGCCACGGCAGAAAAATACGCTTATGAATTGTATCAGCAGAAATACCTTTCTCCTGGGAATGGGTATGAGCAATAGTGCTGATAAGCACCGGAGAAGCCGGTTTTACAATGTCGTATACCTTTACAGATGTAGTGGAATTAATGTACAAGGATCCTTGATTGATCGCCATTTTACCGGCACCATCTACACCGGCATCAGGAACCATTATTGACTTAACCAGCTTAGGGGCTGAGCTGTTTGATACATCTACCACGTATAGTGAATCTCCGGCTGTTAGGTAGACATAATTTCCATTTGTTACCAGATCTCCGGCTGCAAATGTGGTTGAGGGAATGGAAATAGAACCCGTTAAAACTGGTGAGCTAAAGTTGGAAATATTGTATACTGCAAAAGTTCCATTTCCACCTTCAGCAAGATAAGCATTCGTCCCTTCTACTCCCACTTCATGAGGCACTCCTCCGGGATATTCAGTTTGTGAAACAAGCTTGGGTCGAACGTTAGGGTTAGATACGTCGAAAATTATCATTCCATCCTGCGCTACGATTAAATGGTTATCTGAATATTTCATATCAGAAGTTGATATCAGCGGGGAATAGAAGGACAGTTGAACGATGGTCTGTGCTTTTGTTGAAAAACCCATAACGCTTAAGGCAACCCAAATAAAGAGTATTAAATTTTTTTTCATGATTTGTAGAATATTGAGGTTGTGATTTGAATAATTTAATTAAGTGTTTCGAAATTACTCCTGACAGGTGCAGCCAAAAAATCTATATTGTTGAATCGGAACTATTAATAGCTGAATGAGAATATCTTTTATTGTCTTTTATCAAAAATCAGCAATTGGTTCAGTAATCCAATACCTTCATTCGCAACAGTTAATTACCCATTTAGTGTTTTAAACTACTGTGAAACATAAGGTAATAATACATTCATGGGCATAAATAAAAACACAATGAAAAATTTTATCTTCTTAGGCCTGATACTGGTTATCTCTATTGCCCTTAACTTAAATGCCCAGGCGCCTAATCTTCAATGGCAGAAATCGTTAGGTGGAAGTGATAATGATGATGCATTCAGCATTGTTCAGACTACTGATGGAGGGTATTTAGTTGCGGGTCAAACTGCCTCTAACGATCAAAATGTAACCGGTAATCATGGGGAAGTTGATAGCTGGGTAGTAAAATTAAACCCTTCCGGTAATATTCAATGGCAACACACTCTGGGTGGTACAAATGATGAAGCGGCTTATGCAAGTCAGCAAACTTCTGATGGCGGTTACGTTGTTGCGGGGCAAGCCAACTCGACTAACGGAGATGTAATAGGCGGCCACGGAAGCTTTGACGCATGGGTTGTAAAGTTGGACGCAAATGGAATAATACAATGGCAAAATCCTCTTGGTGGAAGCGGTGTCGATTACGCCCTAAGTATAGCACAAACTATTGATGGTGGCTATATTGTTGGCGGACAATCTGATTCTAAGGATGGCGAAGTGACCGGGAATCATGGAGGTGAAGATGACTGGATTGTAAAATTGGATGCAAATGGAAATCTTCAATGGGAGCATTCCTATGGTGGCAGCGGTAACGAGGCTGTTTATAGCATTCAGCAAACTGCCGATGGGGGGTTTATTGCTGCAGGCAATTCTACCTCAAAGGATGGTGATGTTACCGGAGTACACGATATAGTATATGGAGATATGTGGATCATTAAATTGGATAATGCTGGTAACCTGGTTTGGCAGAAAGCCTTTGGAGGAAGCGATTACGATCAGGCGAACAGTATTCAGCAAACCAGCGATGGAGGCTTTATTGCAGCCGGATGGTCGCGATCAACCAATGGAGATGTAACTGGAGCACACGGCAATTACGATATGTGGATTGTTAAATTAGATATGGATGGGAATTTGAAATGGCAAAAAACTTTAGGGGGCAGCAGTACAGAGTATAGTTATAGCATTCAGCAAACACCTGATGGCGGGTATATTACTGCGGGACTAACTTCTTCTAACAATGGTGATATGAATGGTAACCATGGTGAATCAGATTTTTGGACGGTTAAACTTGATAAAAATGGCAATTTACAATGGCAGGAACCCCTCGGTGGAAATTTCTCTGATGAAGGCAGAAGCATAGATCGAACCAGTGAAGGCGGGTATATTGTTACAGGGTTTTCCAATTCGGATGAAGGTAACGTTTCCGGTAACCATGGTAATTATGATTTTTGGGTTGCCAAGCTCTTTTCATGTAATTGCATACCGCCGATTGATGGATTATCGGCCGGCAGTATTACCGCATCAAGTTCAAAAGTTCACTGGGATACTGTTGCTTGTGTAACAGGGTACAAGATACGATATCGCACTGTCGGGTCATCTTCATGGACTACTCAAAAAGTAAACAGTAATACAAACTCAAAAAAATTAACAGGGTTAATCGTCGGTACTGATTATGAGTGGGAAATAGCATCGAAGTGCTCTGCTAACCCTAATTCCTATTCCTCCTTTTCTTCATTGCAAACATTTACAACAGCTTCTGCAAGTTTTGAAAAAGCATATTCTGAAACTTCAGAGATGAATGTTATTATTTCGCCGAATCCTTCATCAGGACAAATAAACCTGGACATTAAGTCACATGAAAACAGTTTAAATATTGAGGTGGTAAACTATGCCGGACAAATAGTACTTAATAGTAACATTGTTCAGGAAAATGAGGATTTCCATGAGCAATTTGATATCAGCGTTCTCCCTTCAGGAATTTATTGTATTGTTATAAAATCAGGAAGTGAGATGACAAGTGCAAAATTTGTAAAGCAATAAGACTGGCCTTTATTTCTTTCATTCCTGCAATATTGAAATTATGCTGTCAGGACTGATAGAACTAAAATCATCGATAATCTTAATAACACCTGGTAATCTTTTTAAATCAGATTCTTGCCCGGAGGTTGTGATAAATACTGACCTCATTCCACCGTTGTATGCCGCTTCTGCTCCTTTCAATGAATCTTCAAATACAATGCATAGTTGGGGTGAAATATTTAATTGTGAAGCTGCTGTCAGAAAAACTTCCGGATCTGGTTTTCCTTTTTTTGTCTGCTCAGCTGTTATTATTACATTAAAAAATTTATGCGAATGAGTAGCTTTTAAAATCATTTCAATGTTAGAAGAAGCGCTTGCGGTTGCAATCGCAAGTGCTATATGAGCGTCATATGCTTGTTGTAAAAATGAGGGCAACCCTTTTATCAGGCTGATATGATCTTTATAAAGGGTTTGATATTTCTCTTCTTTCTGTTTACTGAATAATTCTACATCCTCATCAGAAAACCGATCTCCAAAATGTCTTTGGAGCACCTCTTCATTTTTTCCATACAACGTAGGTTTAATTTCCTCGGATGAGAGATCCTTTCCTAATTGCTTTAATTGTTGTTGCCATGCCAGCTCATGGTATTTCATGTTGTCTACCATGGTGCCATCCATGTCAAATAAAAAAGCAAAATTGTCGCTCATGATCGATTTGAAATAATCGCCGAAATTAGTCTTCATTTCCATATGATGCTCCTATTGAATTACTCCTGCCAGAGTAAACGGTGGTAGAGCCTTAAATCTGTATTAGCACCAGCCCGAACAGGATCAGGAATATGTTATCATGTCTTACTATTGATATCAGGTGCCTTTTCAAAGTCGTTTCTTTGTATTTTTATATTAATTAATCGGGATGAAACTATTGGTTCTGGGTATGCTTGCGGGAGCAATTTTGCTTTTCTGCTCAGCAAATGTTTTTTCACAACCTGTTGCCAGTTTTACAGTTCAATATCCGACTTCACCGTGTCTGCCTGTTACTGTTAATTTTATTAATACTTCTACAGGCGATTCTTTAAAATCTTATTGGAGTTTTGGAGTAGATTCAACTTCGGTTTCTTTCGAAGAAAATCCATCTTATACATATAATCTTTGTGGAACCTTTCAGGTTATTTTAAAAATTGCAGATGTATCAGGCAATACCAGTTCAGATACGCAGCAGGTAGCTATAGATTGTCCCCCGCATGCTGCATTTACTGCATTGGATTCTAACTCCTGTTCACCCTCTTTATTTTGTTTAATTAGTGAATCAGAAAATGCCTCTGCTTATTCATGGCTCATCTATAACAGTTCCAAAACTGTTTTTTTAAGCAGCCATGATAACAATCCGTGTTTTATTCTTACAAATCCGGATTATTACTCTGCCGTATTAATTGTAAGTGATACTGCTGGCTGCACGGATACCTTAACTAAGTCTGATTATTTACTCGTCTCCATTGTGGAGGCAAATTTTCATGCTTCGCTTGATTCAGGATGTGGTTCCTTACTGATTAATTTTTTTGATTCTTCCCTGGTTGAAGGAGATAGTACGGTAACGTGGTCCTGGAATTTTGGAGATCCGGAGTCCGATTCTATGAATACTTCTTTCCAGCAGAATCCTTCTCACTTGTATGACTCATCGGGAAGTTTTGTGGTATCCCTCACCGTTACAGGCGCAAGAGGATGCAGCAGCACAGCATTAGATACGATCTTGGTATTTTCTGCGCCAGGGGCCGCCTTTACCCTGAGTGATAGTGTAGTATGTGCAGACGCTGCAATACAATTTTCAGATCAGTCTTCTCCGCAAGGAAAAATTGATCAGTGGCAATGGAATTTTAATGATGTAAGCAGTGGTTCTGATGATGTTTCTCAGGAGCAAAATCCTGTTCACGTCTTTCACAATCCTGGTCTTTATAGCATTCAATTGAATGTAATAACTTCCGAAGGCTGTTTGGACTCTATCATAAAATCTATAACTGTTTTTAACAACCCGGTTATAAATGCGGGAAGCGATCAAACTATTTGCTCATCAGATTCAGTTCATTTAATGGCATCGGGAGGGGTTTCCTATGTGTGGACTCCATCCGAGTTCCTCTCAGATTCTGCTAGTTCTTCACCGTTTGCCTTTCCTCCTTTATCTACTTTATTTTTTGTTACCGGCGTAGACACCAATGGTTGTTCGGCAAAAGATTCAATCCTTGTAAATGTGCAGCCTTTTCCATTCATCAGCGCGGGAAATGACACGTCCATTTGTTCAGGAACTTTCGCAATACTGCATGCGTCCGGGGCCGATTCGTATCAATGGACTTCCTCTTCCACATTAAGCAACGATACTATTCCTAACCCCATTGCAACGCCAACCACTACAACTATATATATTGTTTCTACTACTGACCCGAACGGATGCATCGGATCAGATTCGGTGACAGTAAATGTGGTTCCAATACCAACCATTAGCATCACCAATTTAAAAACGGATTTTTGTTCAGAAGATACTGCGATAACCCTGATTGCAATCCCTGACGGTGGGACTTTCTCAGGTCCTGGTATTACAGGAAACCTCTTCAACCCTTCTCTTTTGGAACCGGGGGAATATTTTATCAGCTATTATTATATAGATTCCATTGGTTGCAGTGGCGCTGATACAGTTACAATCCACATTCATTCTAATCCTATCGTATCAATAGCGCCCGATACAGCCGCCATATGTGGGGGTAGTACACCTTTTATTTTTAACCTGCTGCCATCAGGAGGAATTCTTTTTGGAAAAGGCATAGTAAATAATCAGCTGATTCCTTCCATTGCCGGCGAAGGAATTGACACCATCTCCTATTTCTTTATTGATTCCGTTGGGTGCAGTGGAACGGATACTGCCCTTATTACAATTTTAAATTTGCCGGTAATTCATGCAAATGGAGATACGTCTATTTGCAAAGGTGATACCGTTCAGCTTATTGCAAACGGAGCAAAAGATTATTTCTGGTCACCGGGGAATTTCCTTAGTAATGATAGTATTGCTGATCCTCTGGCTTTTCCGGACTCCACTACTACGTTTGTAGTTACCACTGTTAATTCAGCAGGATGTTCCAATTCAGATTCCGTATTTGTTCAGGTGCTTCCCATACCTGTGGCAAATGCAGGAATTGATATCTCACTTTGTGCTGGTGATAGTGCCCAATTGCACGCATCGGGAGGAACTTTTTACTCGTGGTCACCTTCAAGAGGCTTGAGTGATCCCCTGGTATCTGATCCCTATGCATCTCCGGATTCCACCATTCAGTATAAGGTAGTTGTACTGAATGGAACAGAATGTGTGAGCTCAGACTCATTAATAGTAACAGTCAATGCACTGCCTGTAATAAATGCCGGAAGAGATACCGCAATATGTCTTGGCGATTCAATACAACTTCTGGTAACAGGCGGATTGGTATACGAGTGGTCTCCGTCTTCTTCTCTCAGCGATCCATCCTCTTCACAGCCTTTTTCTTTTCCGAATACTAATACCACTTACTTCGTGAAAGGTTCAGATGTAAATGGTTGTTCGGTTACAGATTCTGTAAAAGTTTCTCTTTTAGCGGCTCCACACGTAAACGCAGGAGGTGATATAGAAATATGCCTTGGTGACACTGTTAACCTGAATGCAACTGGTGCCCTGTCCTATCACTGGTCACCATCTTTTTTTCTTACCAATGCCGATATTCCTAATCCCTTCGCATTTCCGTCTTCCACTACCTTATATATCGTGACTGGAAGTGATACCAATGTTTGTAATGGATTTGATACGGTACTAATCACTGTAAACCCATTGCCGGTTGCAGATGCTGGAACGGATCAAATAGTTTGTGCGGAAAAAATGACGCAGCTGAATGCAAGCGGTGGCATTTCCTATTTTTGGATTCCTGGTCGTGGGCTTTCTGATTCTACTATCAGTAATCCTCTCGCCAGCATTACCTCCAGCATTACTTATTCTGTATTTGTCACTGACTCCAATGATTGCAGCGCTCTGGATTCAATTCACCTGGAATTAGAACCTTTGATTTCTTCTTTTGCCTACGGAGATACTACAATTTGTGAAGGGGACGAAGCATCATTGCATGCAGGCGGGGGGACTTATTATGCATGGTTTCCCTCAAACCTTGTGAGCGATCCAACGATTGCCAATCCAACTACCTCGCCACCGGTCACTACAACTTTTACAGTTACTGTTTCTGATGGTGTTTGCTATACAGATACGTTTAACATAAATGTACAAACTGAAGAAATTCCTTTTATAAGTGCAGGCGCGGATGTTACCATTTCTTCAGGCGAAAGCTATTCTGTTCCTGCCTCTGCATCGCAGGGTACCTATCAATGGTCACCACCGGAAGGGTTAAGTTGCACTGATTGTTTAAATCCTGTTGCATCACCTGAGCAAACTACCACCTATACGGTTACTGTTAGTGACTCTATAGGTTGTAAAACCAGCGATGATATCACGGTAGTAATTGGTTGTGAAAACGCAGTATTTGTTCCCAACGCTTTTACCCCAAATGGAAATGGAAAAAATGATATTCTGTATGTCCGTGCTGCAGGCCTCAGTAAATTACATTTCTTCAGAGTATATAGCCGGTGGGGCAAAATTATTTTTGAGTCAGATGATATTGAAAAAGGGTGGGATGGAAATCTAAACGGAAAGCCAATGCCACCAGGTGTGTTCCTTTATACTTTAGAGGCCGAATGCGGAAACGGAACGCTTATTCAAAAACAGGGAAATATTACTCTTATAAGATGAGAATTTATTGATTTTAAAAATAAATTTTTTTTTTAAGTAAAAACTTGGAAAACATGTAATGGTTAGTTTATATTTATGACACTCAATCACGCTTTAAAAGCTTGTGTGAATTTTTACAATTATTTTTCACTTTAAATTAAATTGCTCATGAAAACTCAATTTTACCGTTTAATGTTTACCTGCATCTTATGCATTGGTACTGTTGCAGCTGCATTCAGCCAATCATTTTGCATTATTGATGATTTTGGAGAGCCCTATATGCTGATGGCTACATCTACCGGGCCTAATTGCTATTCTTTAACAGGAACTGCTTCTATTACCGGTGGTGCTACAGAAGATTGGCCCGTTTCAGGAACTTTCTGTAATGGCTTTATCACTATCACGGCTACTAACCCTAACCCTGATGGTTGTACATCATTCGTTGATGCGGTTAATTTCAGATGGCATTACACTTGCGGAAAGAATGCATCTACTTGTGCAATGGAAGGCGGATATCAGCAAGTTTGCTTTGGTGGTGTAATTGGCGAATTTACGTTAGGTGCTACGGTTTATAAAAACAGCAGTGCATGTAATTCAGGAATACATGCGGCACACAGTGCTGCAGCTGTAAGCCAAAATAACAGTGCAAGCTCCACTCAGTCATTTTGCATTATTGATGATTTTGGAGAGCCTTATATGCTGATGGCTACATCTACCGGGCCTAATTGCTATTCCTTAACAGGAACTGCTTCTATTACCGGTGGTGCTACAGAAGACTGGCCCGTTTCAGGAA
>JACDDS010000029.1 GCA_013816805.1 Chitinophagales bacterium
AAATGAGCGTACTCAATGCAGTCAAAAACAAATTACTGGCGCGCGTTCTTGCTGTGGTTAAACGCGGAGAACCTTATGAAAAAAATTACTCATTAAAATGTTTGGCCGTGTCATAGAAATCAATGGCCAAATAGTCCTCCTGCATACAGTAGACCATTAATAGTGTCAACGCTTATTGTATTTACTGTAACAATTCCATCGGAGTCTTCAGCTCTAAGCCCCGTTCTTAATGGTGCCCACACCTGAGAGTAAGTTACTTGAAAAGCAAAAAATTGAAACAGGAAGGAAAGTATGGTTTTCTTCATGTATAAACTATTGAAGTCTTTCTGTAGACCTTAATATTCGTCAAAAGTTTAATGGAAGCAATCTGGAAAAGGAGCTGTTGATTATTCCTTCACAATCTTCTCTGTTTCCACAACATTTCCTCTTTCATCCGTAATATTTACCAGGTACATTCCTTTCGGAAGATTTGAAATATCAATGGATGCCTTATCTGAAAACTGCTGCTGCAAAACAACCTGACCGAACAAGTTTAAAATGGTGACGGTTGCATTATGGATGTTTGGTGCTTCAATATGCAGTTGACCCAAAGTAGGATTTGTAAAAAAAGAAACATCTTGATTTTCTTTCTGAACATTATTAACATTTGTGGTCACTGTATATTCCGTAACATTACTTACAAAATCACCACTTAATAATGTGTTGAAATCACCTCCTGCAATTATGTCATTATTGAAAATTTCTATATCACTTACAGAACCCGTAGATGATAGTTTCAAATCATGCCACTTATTTCCATTCCAACTGGCTACTCTGTAACCTATTCTGGTTTTATATTTATTGAAATTTCCACCTGTATACAAAAAACTATCTTTGACAAGAAAGGTTAAAACGTCACCATTCAAGCCAGCTCCTACACTGTCCCAAGCAGATCCATTCCATCTCGCAACATCGAAAGCAAAAATTCCACCTGCTGAATCGAATCCTCCTCCTACATACAATTGGCTTTGATAAGTCTGTAATGCTGAAACGCCTGGACGATCGGTACTTCTTGCAATTCCTTTTCCAAGGGCGAACCAGTGTTTTCCATTCCACGCAGCAATAGCATTCAAGGCTAAGGAATCAGAATTAGTAAAATCGCCTCCCACAATCAAATCATCATTATAGCTGCTCATCGTATAAGGATATCCTCCATCCAGTCCGTTTCCTAAAGCATTCCATTTACTTCCATCCCATTGAGCTATGCCATTTAGGAGAGTGCCGTCATAATCCGTTGTGAATTCCCCACAGGCATAGAGCGAATCTTTATAGAAATACAGATCATCTATTTTACCTTTCATAGAAGGAAAAATTTGTCCGACAATAGCTGTTCCATAGAGCTTTAATATCCTGCCAGTAACATCAGCAACATATATTGTATCGTGATAGTACAGCACCTTAGTGTATTCTCCAAAGTAATTTATGTGAATACCCTGCCACACCAATCCATCCCAGATGGCCAGACCCGGAGCTGAATCGTTCCCTTCATAATTAAAATTACCAGCCACATACAGGTAATTGTGTACAGAATCATAGGCCATTGAATTAATGTACCCACCGAATCCATTACCATCATACACTCCTCCGTCTAATGGTATCCATGTTTGACCATAGGAATTGAAAAAGGCAAAAAGAATAAGACTGAAAAATAATTTTTTCATCTTATTTCATGATTAATGTTTGGCATATACTATAAGATCATACAATACAAAGAAAACATCCTTATTATTATTCTTTCACCACTTTTCCCTTTTGCACAACATCTCCACTTTCATCCAAAATATTTACCAGGTACATTCCTCTTGCTAAGGTTGAAATATCAATCGTTGCGTTATCCGAAATCTGCTGCTGCAACACAACCTGGCCGAACAGATTTAAAAGGGTGACAGTTGCATTGTGGATTTTTGGTGCTTCAATATGCAGTTGATCGGTGGCGGGGTTGGGATAGATATAAAAACCAGAACACTTTACAAAACCATTAATATTTGTTACAGTAGTATACTGTGCAATATTGTTAAGTCTTATCCCATTAGTTCCATAAGTAAAGCTTCCACCGGCTATTAAATCTACTTTATTGCTTCCTAAAACTTTTACAAAACCACTCGATGTAAGATCTAAGTCAAACCATTGATTACCATCCCACCGTGCTGTCCTTTTTCCTATGCTTTCGAATGCGCCGCCAACATATAAGGAGCTGTCTTTTAAGGTAAAGCATAAAATGTATCCCATGATAGGTTTATCACCAACAGAACTCCACTCATTTCCATTCCACTTCGCAATATCCTCATTATAAAAAGCTCCGGCTGAATCAAATGATCCTCCAACATACAATTCGCCTTGGAACACTGCCAGTGCATTAACGTCTGCCTGAGAACGAGAATCAGTGATCCCACTATCGAGAGAACTCCATTGTTTTCCATTCCATGTTGCAATATTATTAACTGGTCTATCACCTGCTATATTAAATCTGCCCCCCACTACTAAGTTGCCGTTATAAACGCACATGGTGTTAACGTAACCGCTTGTAATACCACCGCCTAATGATATCCATGTTTTTCCATCCCATCTAGCAATATTGTTGAGAATATGATCCTCATAATCTGCAGAAAAATCGCCACAGGCGTAAAGATCATTATTGTAAATTAATAGTGTGCCAATCGACCCTTTCAAAGAAGGCAATTGATCAACTATTGTTTCCTCATAAACCTTTAGTATTCGTCCGGATAAGTCAGCAACTAAAATTGTATCGTGGTAATTTAGGAAAGAACTATAATCACCATAATAATTAATATCTAAACTTATCCAGTTAAGTCCATCCCAAATGGCGATACTATTTGCAGGGTTACTTCCAGCATATGAAAAATTTCCTCCTACATATAAATAATTGTGGATTGAATCAAAGGCCACTGTATTAACATACCCTCCAAATCCTCCACCATTATCAACTCCTTCACCCAACGGCAACCAGGTTTGAGCATACGTTACTTGAAAAGCAAAAAATTGAAATAAGAGGTAAAGTATCGTTGTCTTCATCTATAAATTTATTGAAGTCATTCTGAAGACCTTACTTTAGATCAAAAGTTTAACGGTAAAAATTAGAGTAAAGCCATTAGCTTATTCCTTCACCACTTTCCCTTTCTGCAAAACATTTCCTCTTTCATCCATAATATTTACCAGGTACATTCCTCTTGACACGGTTGAAATATCAATCAATGCATTATCAGAAAACTGCTGTTCAGCACAACCTGACCCAAGAGGTTTATAATGGTAACGGTGGCATTGCGGATACCTGGGGTTTCAATATGCAGTTGATCGGTGGCGGGGTTGGGATAGACTGAAATTTGTTCATTATTTCTAAAATCTGTAGCTCCTGTGAAATTTGTAAGCATTGCTATCTTATTAGCTGATGTAGTTCCAGCTTTATAAAAACTGCCACCGACAACTAACTGATCATTAAAAAGAGCGAGACATACTATTAAAGATTGCATTCCAAAACCGAGGTCTACCCAATCATTTCCATTATAGAAAGCGACCCGATTCGCATCACACACGTCATATCCCCCAAATGAACCTGCTGCATATATTCCTCCCTTGTAGGGAATGATATCTTCTACAATCCCACACAAGCCTGGCATAGGCTGCCATTCAAGACCATTCCATTCAGCTATGTTGTAAGCTGGTTTATTGCCGACTGTATCGAAATTGCCGCCTGCGATTAATTTATCACCATAAACGGTTAAAGCATTCACATTGCCTAAATATTCCGAAGTAGAAAGTTTTGTTCCTTCTCCCAAATTATGCCACGCTGTTCCATCCCATGCGGCAATATTATTAACCACTTTTCCATCTGCATATTTAAACAAGCCGCCAGCAATCAATTGATTATTATAAACAGATAATGCATCTACCTCACCCGAATTTAAGGCGCTTAAACCTCTACCAAGTGTTTCCCATTTCTTTCCTGTCCATTTTTTAATATAGCCTCCAAAGTCCCCTCCTGCATAGAGCGTATCATGGTAGAATTGCATGCAAAGGACTTCGTCTCCTAAGCCTGGTAACCCGGTTCCTTCTATATAAGTGTCCTCTTTCATAGCTGCAATACCTCCGCCTGTGGCGTAATAAATGGTATCATGCTTTGCTAATAATGACTTAATAGGTTTTGCAAAATATCCTCCATTTACTTCTGTTGTAATCCAATTCATACCATTCCAGATTGCCAACATTCTTGACACAGTATCTCCGGCATAGTAAAAATCACCACCTACATACAACCATTGATTAACACTATCAAATGCCATGGATCTTACATCAGCACTTTGAAAGGAACGTTCTGGTCGTACACCTTCACCCAACGGCAGCCAGGTTTGAGCATAGGTTATTTGAAAAGTAAATAGCTGTAGTAAAAAGTAAAGGAGCGTTTTCTTCATTCAGAAGTTTAACAACAGTCCTAAGACCTTAATATAGGTCAAAAGTTTAATAGAAGAAATAAGGATAAGGTTGCTTATTCCTTCACCACTTTTCCCTTCTGCACAACATTCCCTTTCTTATCCGTAATATTTATTAGGTACATTCCTTTTGGAAGTGTTGAAATTTCAATCGAAGCATTATCTGAAAACTGCTGCTTCAATACAACCTGACCTAACAGATTTAAAATAATGACGGTTGCATTATGGATGCTTGGCGCTTCGATATGAAGTTGATCGGTGGCGGGGTTGGGATAGATTTGAATTTTTATTCCGGCATTAACTACCTCCACATTAGTGAGTAGAGAAAAATTTATTCTGGATCCGCAGGAATCAGCTGCCTTCTTATAAAAAGTTAATCCGGTTCCATTGTATGGATAATCGGAAGCATAGCTGGAAACCAAACCAAGTCCGGAAGCAAAACTATTGCGATCAGGAAGGTTAAAGTAAATTATTCCCTGAAGGCAACCGGAAACCGAATCATATCCATAAAGCCCGGCTTGCTCTGCGATATTTTTACCACAGAATGAATTATCATACACGTAATGAATGCTTAACTCCCCCTGGTTGAGAAAGGATTTCGAAATGGTAAAAGGAAGATCGCCGACAGCAGAAAGCTCATTAAAGACAATGATCTCCTGTATAGTGTCTTGTGTTACAATGGTATCTGTCCGGTATCCATTCACAAAGTGATAGCTAACGATTATTCTCTTCCAGGTATAAAAAACCGAATCACCATTGGTACTGCTGACTTTCTCCAGGAGTTTTTTATCTGTATACTCTTCGGATACCGGCTGGAGTCCGGAAGAGTTATGGTAAGAATATTGAAATTCATCATTAACATCGAAATCAAAAATTTCCCGGGCAGTTGCTAAGTGAAAACCGATATCAGGATTTGTTAAGCCGACGAGTGTATAGGTTCCTGCGCTCACACTTTCATCATCAACTAAATTGAGGAATTGAACGGCACCATGAAATTTCGATATAGTAATAAATTCATTATCCCATTTACTCTGTATATACTTATTCGAACTATCATAAAGCCGCAGCGAAAAATGACGCACGCTGTCTGCTTCACCCAACACATCTTCCGTATGCAGTGAATCAAACCGGATAGTGATATAGGAGCCATCCGCATAACGGTGAAAGTTTGATTTCTTATCTAATACCGGATTTCGCAGAATGCTGAAGGTGTCATCTCCAACTATAAATTGATCCATACCGGATGTAATCAGAATCCGGTCTCCGAACATATTTGGTCCTAAACAGAAAGGAACAGAATTATTTAGTTGCTTGTAAGGAATATAAATGACATCACTTCCAACGACAATTATTGAATCTGCCCTGAATGCATAAACCAAATTGCCATTTTCAAATAAGTATCCCGGTTGCTCATAGTAGCTGGTCCGGTCGGGTAATACACTTTGATAAGGTAATTGGGCAAAAGAGGAAGAACAAAATAAAAGCAGAATGGCTGGAAGGAAGGTTAAATAAGTTTTCACGTGATTAAATGTTGAGCGCAGTGATTCCAAAATATTTTTTTACTTATTTCATAGTTTTCCTATTAAATATAAGACAAATAACTACCCCCGTAGCAAACCGTTGGCAGAGTATCCTGAAGATTACCGTTTTCAAATGCCTCTTTCTACACTTTGAATAAAAGTGAATGGGAGTTCATTTCTCATATTCAGGAAGCATAAGGCGATATTAATCCAGCTCAAAGGTTGTTGGTCTGCCAATACTTATAACCTCGACCAAGACCAACCTTTAGATTTGCAAAGTGATATTTTCAATCACTTTGCAATTATTATTTTTCTTTTTGCTACTTTTTCTTTTGTTAATTAAATACAAAATTGTTGATAATTCTGTAACCTGATTGCA
>JACDDS010000030.1 GCA_013816805.1 Chitinophagales bacterium
AATCCGATGCATAACGAATTACAGGTGATAGCAAAAAATGTTAGTGCAAGTGCAGTAATAAAAATTATGGACATGCTTGGCAATGTTCGCCTCAGTGAAACAATGAGATCATCCAACTTTCATTGCCTGGTCAACGACCTGGCTGCTGGGTGTTACCTGATAATGGCAGTCGGTGAACAAGGTAAAGAGCTCTTTAAGGAAATAATTGTTAAACAATAATCCTTATTCCAATGAAAACGTTATTTACTCTTTTAGGCCAAGCCCTGTCTCGCCAGCAGATTGCTTTCGAATATGTAGTTCGTGTTGTCAATTTTTTTCCCTTAAAATAAGGTGGTACTGTGATTCTGCAGCGAACTCGCTATCTTTTTTCTGCAGCTTCTTCCGCTATTGCCCAAAGGCGCTCCCGGAGTGAAGCTGCAGCGGGAAGAGTAGCACTTACAGCAGATGGCTATCAACTAACAATTAAGATGGAAATTTAATTGATTCAATACAACAGAAAACAATTATATAAATCAGATAAAATCTGTATCTTAAAAAAATTTCAAGGATGAAGAAAATAATTCTCCTCTTTCCGCTTATTTTCCTTAGCAAAATTTTATTAGCCCAAATTTACACCGTGCCAGGTGCACAAATACAGCCCGCGTGGGTGTTTCCTTTATGGTTTGAAAATGGTAATGGACAAAAGGATACTGTATATTATTCTTATGATATAAATTCAGGAGATCCTTTCAACCCCGATTACGATACAATTTTTGGAGATTTTGCACAAGTAATCGATACTACCAAATTCCAGGTATATTATGGATGCTCATTGAGTTCAGACTTTCTTGCTTCTAAGTCTACAACGACAAATTATAATTTGCAGGGAGGAGTAAGTATTTGTTGTTACAAACCTGTTTTACCAATCATCTTGCGGTGGGATCGAAATCTTTTCTATAGTGATTCACTACCCTTTCCTGACCTTGACCCTGCGCCAAGGGCAGAAGGGCACATGTGGTTTGATCTGCCTACCTATGTGGATAGCTGCAACTTCAGCGATCCCATTTTAATGACTGATACTGTGCTCTACTCATTTGTGCCTTGTCATAAAGCTGACAGCATCATCTTTAATGGTCCTGCTCTTTCGTATCTGGTATTTTCAATTCATCCCTGGGATGGGATCATATTAAGTGCTGAATTGACAGCAAATGTTGAAGATATTCTCTGTTATACTGATTTATCCGGTAACCAGATCACAATCAGTTCTACGACTATTATAGATAGCCGAAAAGCTACCATCGTAGATATGTTTGGCAGAATAGTATCTGACCAGGATATTAAACAAAGTAAAGAACAAATAGACATCTCAAACATTACACCTGGTGTTTATTTGTTGATAGTTACTGACAATAACCTTCTCATTTATAAATACAAATTCATCAAAACTTAATCTATCTCATGAAGAATCTGCTCCTCTTAATACTATTCTCACTACTCACCTTTAATGCAGTTTCTCAGATTAAATCTTCTGAGTATGGCTATCTATTTCCAACCGAAGGACCATTTAGAGTTTTATTAATTTACGCACAAGTAGATTACAGTGTGGGCGGATGTCCTTCGCCCGGAGATACTTACGAGTGTAATTATGGTATAAATGCCGAATGGCCGAAGCCTAATGTTAATAACTGCACGAATGCCTTAGATTGTGCTCCTCCTACTTGGGAGACTGCGAATCCAAATCCTGGTACCCACCCCTTTTTTGATCCTGATAATGTTACTTGGAATGACGGAACGCTGAGTGACTATTATAAGCAGGCATCGCTTAATGAATTAAATCCTTTGGGTGATTACATAAGTATTTCCTTACCGTGTACGACCCCAGGACTAGGAACCTATCCTCGTGGAGCACAGGCAGTATTTGATTATCTGGATGCCTATGCACCTGGTATTACAACAGCGCAAGGAAAACCTCTATCGTATTTTTTGCTTCCCGAAGCTTCCCTCCAAGCAGAGCAATGCGTAATTGAAGAAGAAGCTGCGGCACTCAAGTACTCATCCTAAGTCTTTGTAATGTGTAACTCAAAACAGATAAGGGTTGCTGTGCCTCATAGAATCTTGCCGAAGAATGAGGATAAAGAAGGTAGTCTGTTACTAAATTCCATTTCTTGGAGACAGGGTTAAGATGCATGTATTTCGCTTTTGTTCGATCATTTTATCTGTATGAAATCTTTTGTTATCGGAAGAGACCTCGAAAACCCTATGATACTTTCCTTTTTTCCTTTCCTTTATCAGTAAGTGCGCTTGACAGTTTCATTAGTATATCTTTTCGGTTTAACTGTTTGAGCCACTTCACAATTTCATACGCCATAAATCGCTTTCCTTCTTTAATGATATCATTAACAGGTTTTGAGCGGTCGGGTATAAAAAGTAATAAATGAATATGATTCGGCATTATCACATAACCGATCAATTGATTACTATCCTTACGTAATCTTGCAAACCAGTCATATATGTAATCATAGAGTGCCGTTATTTCAAATAAAGGCAGCCATTGCAGACAGGTGAACGTGATAAAATAGACATGATGGCTTTGGGAATATGTAGTTCGTGTTGTCAATTTTTTTCCCTTAAAATAAGGATGGTACTGTGATTCTGCAGCGTACTCCCTATCTTTTTTCTGCAGCTTCCTCCGCTATTGCCCAAAGGCGCTCCGGAGTGAAGCTGCAGGGGGAAGAGTAGCACTTACAGCAGATGGCTATCAACTAACAATTAAGATGGAAATTTAATTGATTCAATACAACAGAAAACAATTATATAAATCAGATAAAATCTGTATCTTAAAAAAAATTTCAAGGATGAAGAAAATAATTCTCCTCTTTCCGCTTATTTTCCTTAGCAAAATTTTATTAGCCCAGGTTTACACCGTGCCAGGTGCACAAATACAGCCCGCCTGGGTTTTTCCTTTATGGTTTGAAGATGGCAGCGGAGCGAAGGATACATTGTATTTTAGTTATGATCCGAATGCCGGCTCAGTTAGCGATACGATTTTTGGCGAAAAAAAAGAACAGCTGGATTCAACAATGTTTCAGGCATATTACGCTTGTGCTATTGATACTAATTTCTCTGCTTATAAAAAGATTACACTTACTTCTCCTCAGATTGGCGTTAATATTTGTTTTTTTAACACACAAATGCCCTTGACCTTACGTTGGGATTCTAAAGTTTTAAACAGTGACTCTCTACCGCTTCCTGATCAAGCGCCCGCCCCCCGCGCACAAGGTGTGTTAGCGTATGACCTGCCCATGCAGATTAACATGTGCTCCTTTGAATTACCTCTTCTTATGACAGACACTACGCTTTATGTGTGGGACACCATTTGCAGCTTTAGTGACAGTATTGTATTTGAGGGACCAAGTGCTTCTTACCTGAGTTTTCACGTAGAGCCTTGGAAAGGAATTTTATTGGGAATTGACAACAGTGCGCAAAACCTGGAAAAGGTTTTTGTCTATCCAAATCCGATGCATAACGAATTACAGGTGATAGCAAAAAATGTTAGTGCAAGTGCAGTAATAAAAATTATGGACATGCTTGGCAATGTTCGCCTCAGTGAAACAATGAGATCATCCAACTTTCATTGCC
>JACDDS010000031.1 GCA_013816805.1 Chitinophagales bacterium
GGCTATGGTACGCCGGGGTATAAAAATTCACAATTTAGAACTGATCTTCAAGTGCAGGGAGAAATAACAGTAGCACCCGAAATCTTTTCTCCGGATAATGACGGTATGGATGATTTTGCTGTTATTAATTATAATTTTCCTTCTCCCGGGTATATTGCCAACATTACTATTTTTGATGCTTCGGGCCGGCCGGTTCGTTATCTTCAAAAAAATGCTTTAAGTGGCATTAAAGGAAGTTATATTTGGGATGGACTTGGAGAGAAACAGCAAAAACTTGCGCAAGGAATTTACATCATCTATACAGAAATATTTAATACGGACGGCAAAAAGAAAAAATTTAAAAATACAATTGTACTCGCAAGAAGAATGTAAGATGAGGGCACAAATATTTCTCAATTAAATGAATATCTATTATCAAAAATGAAAGCAAATATTCCACACATACTTGTTGTATTAATATCTGCACTAACATTTTTTGGATGTACTAATAGCCGCAAGATAAAAAATGATGAACGTGTAGATGAAGCGACTTTGAAAAGCATAATCGAATCTCAAAGTTTTGTATTTGTAGCAAGGTATGTAAACCCTATGAGTGGAGGAAAGAGAGATTTAAGTTCCGGTTATGATGTGTCAGTTTCTAAGGATACTATCATAAGCAACCTGCCTTTTTTTGGACGTGGATATATTGCATCAATCAGCCCTGCTGATGTTGATTTTGACTTTACCTCTACTAAGTTTACCTATGCACTAAAACCCGCTAACAATGGCTGGAGTATTTCTATAAAGCCCAAAGATCAAACTTATCTTAGGGAACTATACTTCCGAATTTTTGATAACGCTTCTGCTTCACTTAATGTAACCAGCATAGACCGAAGTGCTATATCGTATGATGGATATATAGCGGAGAGAAAAATAATTGTGGTTAATAAGAAGAAGTAATCAATTCTAAAGCTATTAAAGCTATTTTTTTCTTCTGAACCATTGGTAAATACATTTATTCTTTACTTTTCAAAATCAACCGTATTAAAATTTCTGTATGATAAAAAAAATATTTCCTTTTCTTATAGTATTTTCTGCAACCTGTTTATTTAATTCCTGCACTTCCTCAAAAACTGCTACGGAAATTACACAGGAGAATACACCTAAAGCTATGAGAGAATTTAGGGCTGCATGGGTGGCAACAGTTGCCAACATCAATTGGCCAAGTAAACCCGGCCTCAGCACAGAGCAGCAGCAAAAGGAAGCGATTACTTTGCTTGATTTTTTGCAACAGCATAATTTTAATGCAGTTATACTTCAGGTTCGTCCGCATGCAGATGCATTGTACAAAAGTAATATTGAACCGTGGAGTTATTATCTCACCGGTAAAGGCGGCAAAGCGCCGGATCCGTATTATGATCCGCTAACATTCTGGATTGAAGAAGCACATGACCGCGGGATGGAACTGCATGTATGGCTAAATCCTTATCGTGCCCATCACCCCAAAGGCGATAGTATAATAAGTGACCAATCTATAATTAAGACGAATCCTGAAATGGTGGTTTATTTAAAACAAGGCTATTGGTGGATGGATCCTGCACAAAAAAAAGTACAGGACAGAACAACCAATGTAGTAATGGACCTTGTAAGCCGATATGATATTGATGGTGTTCATTTTGACGATTATTTTTATCCTTATCCTGATTATAATTTGATGGCGGATTTTCCTGACAGTGTAAGCTGGACTGCATATCAAAATACCGGTGGTAAATTATCACGTGGCGACTGGCGGCGCAAAAGTGTGAATGATTTAATTGAACGCATTTATAAAGAAATGAAAGCAGCAAAGCCTCAGGTTAAGTTTGGCATTAGTCCTTTTGGATTATGGCGGCCTGGATCTCCAGAATCTGCCTGTTGTTTTGACCAGTATAATGTGCTGTATGCAGATGCGAAGCTATGGTTAAACAAAGGCTGGATAGATTATTTTACCCCTCAGCTCTACTGGCCTACAAAAAGAATTCCATTAAGC